>CACXKY010000005.1 GCA_902768325.1 Fibrobacter succinogenes | reverse complement strand
GCCAATACGTACAAGACCATCAAGATCGGTGACCAGACCTGGATGGCCGAAAACCTGAGGTACGCACAGACGACTTCCGACAACTGGTGCCCGAACAGGACTTCGACCAACTGCGCCACCATGGGCCGCCTGTACGACTGGGCCTCCATCATGGACAAGCCCGCCTCGGCATTGACATCGCTGGTGAGCCCCGCCACCCCCGAAAACTACCAGGGCATCTGCCCCGACGGTTGGCGCCTGCCCACGCAAGACGACTGGCTCGAACTCTTCGGAGGCCGCGACACCACGGAACTCATGAAGAAGACAGCCACCTCCTACGACTCGCTGCACAACGACCTGTACGGATTCTCCGCCCTGCACACCGGGTACTTCAGCATGCCCGAGGGCGAAACGGACCCCGACAAGGCGGAATACTGGACGAAGACGATAGCCTTCTGGTCGGTCAACGAGAAAGATGCGGAGAACGTCAACCTGGGCAGACTGAGCACGAACCTCGGCGCGACAGCCCCCAAAACGAACGGTTTGCCGATCCGCTGCATAAAAAAGTGAAAAAATGTGCAGTGAAACTATTGACATTTGCCCAATTGTGCATTATATTTATATAGGTTAACAACAACCTATTTTGTTGAGGCACAATATGGAAGACGTCAAACGCAAGGAACTGACCAGCCGCCAGGCTGAAATCTACGAATACATCAAGAAGTATTCCAAAGAAAACCGCATGCCGCCCACCGTCCGTGAGATCGGCAACCACTTCGAGATTTCCTCCACGAACGGCGTACGTTCCATCCTCGCCGCCCTCATCAAGAAGGGCTACATCAACCGCTCTCCGCGCCTCAGCCGCGGTATCGAGATCGTGAGCTCCGGCAGCGACCAGGTGGACGAAGTCGCACCGTCCAACACCATCGAGATTCCCATCGTGGGCCGCGTGGCCGCAGGTACCCCGATTCTCGCCGTACAGAACCTCGAAGGCACCGTCACCATCGACCGCGACTTCCTCGCCTGCCGTACCGACGTCTTCGCACTGCGCGTCAAGGGCGATTCCATGATCAACGCAGGCATCTTCGACGGCGACCTCATCTTCGCGCGCCAGCAGAAAACGGCCGACCGCGGTGAAATCGTCGTCGCGCAGATCGACAACGAGGCGACCGTGAAGTATTACCAGCCGCAGTCCGACCACATCGAGCTGCGCCCCGCCAACCCGAAGTACCGCCCCATCATCGTGAAGAACAACAAGACGTTCTCCATCGCGGGCCGCGTCATCGGCGTCATGCGCCGCGTGAACTAAACCGTTTATAAAACGCGCGGACCTCAACGCGAAAACATTTCATAAAAAGAAAAGCCCGGGCCATCTGAGCCCGGGTTTTCCGTATACTTCAAAATGCGACGGAGTTTCGCGACAGGAATGCGACGGATTAATCGTCGAGTCCGGCGAGTTCCTCTTCGGCTTCGCGCAGGTCGGCTGCGTCCGGCCCGTCCATAAAATCGCCATCTTCATCGGCCTCGTCAAGCGAGTCGCCACCCATGGCGCCCATCTGGTATTCCACCTTGCGGGCTTCCTTGGACTGGCCAAGCTTGAGGATCATCGCGCATTCTTCGCAGTAACCGAGGTGCTTGTCGACCCAGAATTCCGGGGAGACCAGATTGCGGTTGCAGCGCGTGCACATCTGCGTCGCGGCTTCGCGGGTAAATGCGGCGTTCTGTTCCTCGAGTTCCTTCAAGATGCGTTCCGTCAGTTCTTCCTGCGTTTCTTCGGCGAGGGAAGTCTTGTGGCGGATAGCGGACGTCGGCTTCCTTTCGAGCTGCTTGAGTTCGGAGGAGACCTTCTTCTGGTTCGTCTTGTCTTCGTCTTCCTTGACTTCGACGAACATCGTCGTCTTGATGGGCTTCTTGCCTTCCGGGAGGAGGTACGAGAAGATATAGGCGGCCTTTTTCTTGGCGGCTTCTTCAGCGGCCTTCTTTTCTTCGGCGAGTCTCTTCTTTTCGGCAGCCTTCTCTTCGGCGATGCGCTTTTTCTCGGCGGCCTTTTCTTCGGCGATACGTTTCTTTTCGGCAGCCTTCTCTTCGGCAATGCGCTTTTGTTCCGCGGCCTTGGCGGCAGCGGCAGCCTTAGCGGCGGCCTGGGCGGCCTTCTTGGCTTCGGCGGCGCTCGGCTTCTTTACCGGAGCCGGCTTTTTTGCCGGAGCAGCGGGCTTTTTCGCGGGAGCAGGCTTCTTGGCCGGAGCGGGCTTCTTGGCCGGGGCAGGCTTTTTCGCCAGAGCGGGCTTCTTCGCAGGAGCGGGCTTCTTCGCGGGAGCGGGCTTCTTCGCGGGAGCGGGCTTCTTGGCCGGAGCGGGCTTCTTGGCCGGAGCGGGCTTCTTGGCCGGAGCGGGCTTCTTGGCCGGAGCAGGCTTCTTGGCCGGAGCGGGCTTCTTCGCAGGGGCAGCCTTCTTAGCCGGAGCGGGCTTCTTCGCAGGAGCGGCCTTCTTTGCCGGGGCAGCCTTCTTTGCAGGAGCGGCCTTCTTGACAACTTTCTTAGAACTCATAGCTTACTTTTCCACGATTTTGATGTTTATAATGGGGTCGTTCGGCTCGATGCGGCACACGACGTCCTGTCCGCTAATCACCTTGCCGAAAACAGTGTGCTTGCCGTCGAGGTGCGGCTGGGGCAACTGCGTAATAAAGAACTGCGAGCCGTTCGTGTCCGGGCCACGGTTGGCCATGGAAATCACGCCGGTTTCGTGCTTGAGCGCATTGGGCTCGTTGTCAATCGTATAGCCCGGTCCGCCGGTGCCCTTGCCTTCGGGGTCGCCGCCCTGGATCATGAATCCGGGAATCACGCGGTGGAACGTAAGGCCGTCGTAGAAGCCCTTGCTAGCAAGGTCCACGAAGTTTGCAACCGTATTGGGGGCTTCCTTGAAATTCAGTTCGAGCACGATCTTGCCTTCGTGCGTCTCGATAGTAGCCTCGATCGATTTGATGCCGGAATAATCCTTGTTAAAGACCTTCCCTTCGGCAAACACAAGCGAACACAGGCCCGAAAGGAGTACAATTGCAAAAGCAAAAAACCTATTCATACTGTCCAAATATAGCTATTTTTGTCAAGGAACATCTGCGCATTTTCTATATTTACCCTCAAAAATTCAATAACATCTTTACGCTCCTTATGCCGCAAAACGACAATATCCGAAATTTCAGCATTATCGCCCACATTGACCACGGCAAGTCTACCCTCGCCGACCGCATGATCGAACTGACCAGGACCGTCGCGAAGAACGAAATGACGAACCAGCTCCTGGACGACATGGACCTGGAACGCGAGAGGGGCATCACCATCAAGGCGCATGCCATCCGCATGGTCTACGAGAAAGACGGCAAGGAATACATCCTGAACATGATCGACACGCCGGGGCACGTGGACTTTACGTACGAAGTGAGCCGCTCGCTGGCCGCCTGCGAAGGCGCCATCCTCGTGGTCGATGCAAGCCAGGGCATCGAGGCGCAGACGCTTTCCAACCTCTACCTCGCCATCGAAAACGACCTCACGATCATCCCGGTCTTGAACAAGGTGGACCTGCCGGGCGCACAGCCCGACCATGTGGCCGAACTCGTGGGCGACCTGCTGGGCTACGACCCCGATAAAATTCCGCGCATCTCGGCCAAGACGGGCCTGAACGTGGAACAGGTGCTCGACAAGATCGTCGACGAAATCCCCGCCCCCACGGGCGATAGCGGCAAGCCGCTCAAGGCATTGATTTTCGACTCCGTCTACGATTCCTACCGCGGCGTCATCAACTACATCCGCATCGTGGAAGGCACGCTCAAGGCGGGCATGAAAATCAAGATGATGAAGACCGGCGCCGAATACATGGTGACCGAAGTCGGGACCTTCAGCATGCGTCGCGACCCGCGCGAAGAACTTTCGGAAGGCATGGTGGGCTACGTGCTCGCGAACGTCAAGACGATTAGCGACGTGAAAATCGGCGACACCTTGACCGACCCGGCGAACCCGGCCACGGAGCCGCTCCCGGGCTACAAGGATATTTTGCCGATGATCTATTCCGGCATCTACCCCATCAACCCGGAAGACTACAAGGACTTGCGCGAGGCCCTCGAAAAGCTACGCCTGAACGATTCTGCCATCAGCTGGGAACCCGAAACTTCCGAAGCGCTCGGATTCGGCTTCCGCACCGGCTTCCTCGGACTGTTGCACATGGAAATCGTGCAGGAACGCCTCGACCGCGAATTCAACGTCGACATCATCACGACGGTACCGAACGTGGAATACCACGTGTACATGAGCGACGGCACGATGGTGAAAATCGAAAGCCCGTCCAAGCTCCCTGACGCGAGCCGCTACGACCACATCGAAGAGCCGTACGTAAAGGCCCAGATCTTTACGCCCAAGGACTACGTGGGCGCCCTCATGACACTCTGCGAAGAAAAGCGCGGCGAGTTCGAGACGATGGAATACCTCGACGAAGAAAAGGTCATCCTCAAGTATAACCTCCCGCTCGCCGAAATCATGTTCGACTTCTACGACCGCCTCAAGTCGGTCAGCCGCGGCTACGCGGGCCTCGACTACGCCCCGAGTGAATACAGGCGCAACAACCTCGTGAAACTCGACATCCTTTTGAACGGCGATCCGGTCGACGCCTTCTCCGTGATTATCCACCGCGACAAGGCAAACACCTACGCGAACGCCATCTGCGTCAAGCTCAAGGACCTCATTCCGCGCCAGCAGTTCGACGTGGCCATCCAGGGTGCCATCGGCGGCAAGATCATCAGCCGCTCCACCGTGAAGGCCGTGCGTAAGGACGTGCTCGCCAAGTGCTACGGCGGCGACATCACCCGTAAGAGAAAGCTCCTCGAAAAGCAGAAGGAAGGCAAGAAGAGGATGAAGAGCATCGGATCGGTCGAAGTGCCGCAGAAAGCGTTCCTCGCCGTGCTTTCGCTCAGTGACGATTCCACCAGCAGCGGCGACTAATCCCAAAGGAACCCGATGGCAAGCCTCAAGCACACCGTCACCATCTTGCACCGGAAGAACTCGCAGTCACACGTGTTCTTCCTCGTGGTGTTCTTGACGCTCGTCTTTGTCGCGGCCGTCGCGCTGCGCTACTACGTGGTCGAACCCATCAAGATGGTGAACGCATCGATGGCGCCACGGCACAAAGAAAACAGCTGGCTCTGGATGTGCAAGCTGCCGCAGTATATCGACCAGGTCCAGAAAAAGGAGACCGTCTGGGCGGAACTGCGCAACCAGGAAACGCTCGTGCGCAAGGTCATCGCCATGCCGGGCGACACGCTCTCCATTTCGGAAAGCGGCAAGGTCGTATCGGGCAAGCTCAAGTTCCGCTGGAAAGGCGAAAACGCCTTTATCGAAAGCCGCAGCATCTACGTCCCGCGCCAGGGCGACACGCTGTATTTTGACAAGATGAACGACGTGGAACAGGACTATGCCATCTCGCTCTTGCACGAACAGGGAATCCCGTTCTTCATCAAGACAACGCTGTGGCAGGGCGACCGCGAAATCAACGTCGAGCGCATCGGTTCCACCAAGCTCGGCAACCGCCAGGTAAGCCTACAAGAAATCGACCTGCTCCCTTGGCAGGACCGCTTCCTCATCGAACTGCAAATCCGCCAGAGCGAGCCCGGCAACGCGCCCATCAAGATCAAGCGCGAAATCTTCAACGAAGATTCCACGGTCATGGAAAAGTTCATCGTCGAAGAAGACTGCTACTACCTCGCCTGCGAACGCGGGAACCGCTGCGTGGATTCACGCGAGACCGGATATTTCACCAAGTCGAGAATCCTGGGGCGCTACATGCCGCTCCCCAACAAGATCAAGAATACCGCAGTGAAAAAGATACGCGAGATTATCGCGCCGAAGAAGAAATAAAACCGAGACGGCCTTCGCCGCTCTTGATGAATTCATCCATGTAGTTTTTCGCAATCTGGCAGGATTCCGTGAGGGACTTGCCCAACGCGAGGTTTGCGACAATGGCGCTGCTCAAATTGCAGCCCGTGCCGTGCTTGCCGTCACCGGGGATGCGCGGGGAGCTGAACTTGTACTGGTTGCCGTCCTTGGCCCAGAGCGTATCTACGGAATCACCACCTACGGAATGGCCGCCCTTCAAGAGGATGGCGAAATCCTTGCCGAGTTCAATCTGGTCGCGCGACGCGGCAAGGCCGAGGCCGAGCAGGGCGAATTCCTCCGCATTCGGAGTCACGAGGTCGATGCTGGACATGATGGGCAAAAAGTCATCCTGTTCGATGCCGCGCATAAAATGGTAGCCCGCACTCGCGCTTGCGATCGGGTCCCACACGATGAACGCCTTCGGGGACTTTTCGCGCACGTAGTCGACGATGCGCTTTAAGATTTTCGGCTTTTCGACAAGGCCAATCTTCACGAACTCGAACGTGTGCTTCCTGAAAAGCGTGTCGAGCTGCGCCTCGATGCGTTCCCAGATAATCCAGCCGGGAGCGACAAATTCATCTTCGTTCTGTTCCGTAAGGGCAGTGCATACGGACTGCGCGTACACACCGAAATGGGCCATGGCCTTCACATCGGCCAGGATTCCCGCACCTGCGCTGCCGTCAAAACCACCAATGGTCAGCGCATATGTCAACTTTTCTGCCATAAACCCAAATCCTTGATAGTCAATACATTATCTATATAATTATATATAAAATTGGGCCAAAAAGCACATATTTTGTGAAATTTTACGGAGCCGCGGCTGTACTGCGGCAGGACTGTGGCTGGACCGTGCCGGCCCTAGATAAAATAGCCGATAAGCCCCGCCGTCACGGCGCAGATCAGCACCACCGCCGGGATAATCGGGCGCCTCATGGACTTGGCCCCGAGCACGCAGACAAGGATTCCCTTGGTGAGCGTATTCGCGAGGCTTGCAAACAACAGCGCCAGCACGAGTTCACGCACGGCGAGCCCCGATTTGAGGTTCATGTCGATGACGGAGAACGCGACCGCGTCCATCTCGGCGGCACCGCCCAGGAAGCTGCATGCGAGAAGCGCCCCGGAACCGAGGTACACGCGCGCGGCGTTCGCGACGAACATGACCGCGGTGAAGACGAGGCCGAACTTGATGGCGGGCAGGAGCTTGAAGGGGTTCGAGAAATCGGCGGATTTCTGGCGGTGGTCACGGGATTCCTTGAGCTTGAGGTACAGCGCGTAGGCAAGCGCGGGCACCACGGGCAGCAACAGCGGCAACAGCAGCGGTTTTGCAAGCGAACCACTCAAGAAGATGCAGATAAGGTAAAGGCGCACGTACATCACCGCCCAGCTGAGCACAATCCCGAGCGTAAAGTCCGGGGCGTAATCCTCGTTTTCGCGACTACGGCCAGCGAGGTTGAGCGTCAAGGCGGTACTGCTCGCAAGCCCGCCCAGCAGCCCCGTGAGCCAGATGCCCTTCCCCGGCCCCACAATCTTGATGAGCACGTAGCCCACAAAGCCGATGCCCGAGATGAACACCACGAAAAGCCAGATGGTATGCGGGTTCAGCACCTCGAGCCCGGGTGGACCATAAGCGCCGTTCGGCAAGAAGGGCAGAATCAAGGCCGAGATGACCGCAAACTTGACCGTCGCGAGGATGTCTTCTTTCGAGAGCTTTTGCGCGAAGGTGTGCAGCTGTTCCTTTGCCGAAAGCACCCAAAGCATTACCACCACCACGATGCACGACTCCAGCAGACGCCCGTACCAAGAAAGGGCGCCGAGGAGGTACACCACCAGAACGGCGAGGCTGGTGGTAATGCCGTCGCTACTCACCACGGAGCGCCCATCCTGCGTCCTGTGGCCAATAGCAAACGATATATGCGAAGCAACCAGGAGCAATCCCATCACGACAAAGCCCGTCACGAAGGGAGCCACTCCACCCATCTGGTCCGAAAGCATCGCCGTCATGGCGCCCGCGAGGCCCACGAGCGTAAACGAACGGACGCCGGCCGGATGCCTATCCGACTGGTCCGAATACGTGTGCTCGCGTTGCAGGCCGATAATCAGGCCAATGCCAATCGCAGCCGCCAAGCGGTAAAATACGGTAAAGTCCAACATGTTTCTAATCTATACAAAAAAGAACTCCCCGACCGGAATCGGGGAAGGCAAAAGGTATTCCAAGTTGTATCAAGAAACATCAATCTTCAATCATCAATTATCAATTATCCATCATCAATCATCAATTAGTCTCGTTCCCAGACTTCGAAGGTGGTCGGAAAGTCGTTCTTCTCGTCGGCACCGAACTGCTCTTCGCTCACCTTGCGCCAGCCTTCGCCCCAGTCTGGGAAAAAGACGTCGCCCGCCACGTCGGCAAGCACGCGCGTCACGTACAGCTTTTTCACAAGCGGCATCGCCTCGCGGTATACGGCGGCGCCGCCGATAATGAAGCATTCCGTCTCGCCGGCGGCGCGGGCCTTGTCCAAGGCCAGTTCGAGGCTGCCGCATACGGTACAGCCCGGCGCCTCGAACGCCGTATTCCGCGTGAGAACATAGTTCGTGCGGTTCGGCAGCGGGCGTCCGATGTCGTCGTAGTTCTTGCGGCCGAGAATTATGGAATGTCCCGTCGTGATGGCCTTGAAACGCTTGAGGTCGGCGGACAGGTGCCACGGCAAGTGTCCGTCACGGCCGATGACGTTGTTTCTAGAAATCGCAACAATAGCGGAGAGTAACATAGTAGGAAGTAAGGTTTGAGGTGTGAGGTCGGGGCTAAAGCCCCTTTGAGGTGTGAGCACAGATTCCTGAACCTTCAAGCAAATTCATCTGCGGCACAGCCGCCTTTTTTTGCTCAAAGCAACCAAAGGTTGCGTCCTCAAACCTCAGAGCGAGTATAACGAGCGAGCCCGAAGCCTCCTAAACTGCAATCGGGGCCTTGATCGTCGGCCACGGGTCGTAATCGACAAGCTCGAAGTCCTCGAACTTGAAGTCGAACAGGTCCTTGATTTCGGGATTCAGCTTCATCGTCGGCAGCTTGCGCGGCGTGCGGGTCAGCTGTTCGCGGGCCTGGTCAAAATGGTTGGAATACAGGTGCGTATCGCCCAAGGTATGGATAAACTCACCCGGTTCATAATCGCAGACCTGCGCGAGCATCAACGTCAACAGCGCATAAGACGCGATATTGAACGGCACCCCGAGGAACGTATCGGCGCTGCGCTGGTACAGCTGGCAGCTCAGCTTGCGCTTGCCGGACGCCCCTACCCCGCCCACGTAGAACTGGAACAGGCAGTGGCAAGGCGGGAGAGCCATCTTGTCGACCTCGGCCACGTTCCAGGCGCACACCAGGTGGCGGCGGGAATCCGGATTGTTCTTGAGGCTGTTGATCAAGTTCTGGATCTGGTCGATATGGCCTCCGTCGGGAGTCGGCCAGCTGCGCCACTGGTGGCCGTACACCGGGCCGAGGTCGCCGTTTTCGTCGGCCCATTCGTCCCAGATGGTCACCTTGTTGTCGTGCAGGTACTTGATGTTCGTGTCGCCCTTCAAGAACCACAGCAGTTCGTGGATAATCGAACGCAGGTGGAGCTTCTTGGTCGTGAGGCACGGGAAGCCCTTGGAAAGGTCGTAACGGCACTGGCGGCCGAACACGGAACGCGTCCCCGTCCCCGTACGGTCGGAACGGTCCACGCCGTTGTCAAGAATGTCTTGAAGTAAGTCGAGGTATTGCTGCATATCAGTAATTTAATAAAATAGTTGGGAGTAGGATGTGGGCTATGGGCTATGGGCTATGGGCTATGGGCTGTACGCTATGGGCTTTCACCTCAAAGCGACCGAAGGTCGCGACCCCACACCCCAAAGGCGCAAGGCGCCGACCTCATACCCCAAAGCGACCGAAGGTCGCGAGCCCACACCACAAAGGCGCAACGCGCCGACCCCATACCTCACTCCCCGAAAATCTCCACCCGCTTGTACTGCTTTGCGGCCTTGTCCTCTTCCACGGCCTTCTGCTTCAGCAACATGTTCACCGCCTGCAGAATCAAGTCCTGCGTATGCTTGGGCACGGGCTTCTTGCCGAGGCGCGCCTTCTGCACCATCTTGTGGTTCAAGTTTGCGGGGAGCATCTCCACCAGGTCGTGGTTCGATGCACCGAGTTCATTCAAAATTTCATCGAGCTTGGTCATGTTCCAAATCTAAAAAAGTACCGCCACAAAAAAAGACCCCGGCCTTCCGACCGGGAGTCTTTCAATGTTTCAATCCGCTAGCGCCTATTCTTGTCCGAACGGGCTATCGCACTTGGTACCGTCGTTATCCGGGGTCACGAAGTGCATTTCGATACGGCGGTTCATCTCGCGGCCTTCCGCAGTGGAGTTGTCGTCCACCGGGCAGCTGGAGCCCATACCGATAGCCTTGATGCGCTTCTTGTCCACACCGAACTTGGCGAGGGTATTCATCACTTCCTTGGCGCGGTTTTCGGAGAGCTTCTGGTTGCTCTTTTCCTTACCCACGTTGTCGGTATGGCCCTGGATGACAATCTTCAGATCCTTGTAAGAATCATCCGAGACGAGCTTCTTGGCAACGCCCTTCAAGATGTTCTTCGCGTTGGATTCGAGGGTCGCCTTGCCAGACTTGAAGGTCACACCGTCGAGCTTTTCAGCAGCCTTCTTCGGACAGCCGTGGCCATCGTCGCCAGCCACATCCGGGCAGCGGTCAATACCGGTACAAGTACCTTCGAACTGCTTCTGGAGCTTCTTGTTAGAGACCCATTCAGAGCAGACGCCATCCTTATCGGCATCCGGATCGTCTTCCATCGGACAACCCTTGTTCCATTCCGGACCCGGTTCGTCTTCGCAACGGTCGTAGCCATGGCAGACTTCAGTGAACTTGTTAAGCATCTTCTGCTTGGTCACCCACGGAGAGCAGAGGCTGTCGGCATCGGGGTCCGGATTTTCGGCCGGGCAACCCTTGTTCCATTCCGGACCAGATTCGGCCGGGCACTTGTCGACGCCGTGGCACATGGAGGCGAAGTCCTTCTGCATACCCTTTTCGGAGACCCACGGAGCGCAGAGGCTGTCGCCGTCGGCATCCGGATTGTCCATCGGGCAACCCTGGGCGAACGCTTCACCGGCTTCGGTCGGGCACTTGTCGATACCGGTACAAATACCGTCATACTGTTCAAGCAGGTTCTTCTCGGTCACCCACGCATCGCAGATGCCATCCTTGTCGGTATCCGGATCGCCGAGCGGGCAGCCTTCGTTACCGGCCGGGCCGAATTCGGTCGGGCACTTGTCGATACCCTTACAGGTCTTGTCGATGAACCATTCATTCTTGATCTTCGGATCTTCGGCAGCCTTTTCGAAGTAGTAGCCCATCTTCTTCTGGGTCACCCATTCGTCGCAGAGGCCGTCACCGTCACTATCCGGATCATCCCACGGGCAGCCCTTATTGGCCTTCGGTCCCGATTCACCCGGACACATGTCATAGCCCTTACAAATATCGGCGAAGTCATCGAGCTTGCCCTTGTCGGTCACCCACGGAGAGCACATGCCGTCATCATCCGGGTCCGGATTGTCTTCCGGGCAGCCCATGTTGTTCACGGTACCCGCCTGAGCCGGGCAGTTGTCGATACCTTCACAAACATCCTTGAACTTCTTGGCCATCTTCTTCTGGCTTACCCAAGGATCGCAAACGCCGTCCTTATCCGGGTCCGGTTCGTCGAGGGCGCAACCATCGTCACCTTCACCCGGTTCGTTCGGGCATTCATCGACACCTTCGCAAACTTCGCTAAATTCATCCTCGAATCCCTTTTCGGAAACCCAGGCATCGCAAACGCCATCTTCGTCGGCGTCAGGATTGCCGAGCGGGCAACCCTTGTTGAGGCGGTGCCCATAATCGTCCGGGCAATCGTCTTCATCATCCGTCACACCGTCGCCATCGCGGTCCTGAGCCAGCAAGAAGCCGCTCCAGGTAAGGCCGCCATAAAGGGTGTATTCCGGGTTCACACGAGTCTTGTTGACATAGGCGCCCGTCGGACGTCCGCCATTTTCCAGGGCACGGGTGAACGTAACATACTTGGAATCGTCGCCGATGTAGTAAGAACCACCGATATGGATATCAAGACCGATCGGCAGGTGGAACACCAAGGCACCGGTGAGCTGCTTCATGTCGAAGCTTTCGCTGTAGCAAGCCTCCGGCATCTGCGGGAACGGGCAGAAGAATTCAAAGTTATCCAGCTGGATATCCCAGTAGTATTCCACGAACAAGGAAAGGAAGTCCATGAAATACATGTCGATGGCCGCGCTCATGAACGGGAGCGAGAGGTAATCGGCATTGGTCGTGTAGCGGTAACCGCCGTTCAACATCACGACGACCGGGAGGGCGTCAATCTTGTCGAAGTCGGCAGACACGGCAAGACCCGCGGTGAGGGACATGTTCTTGGTACCGAACGGGAACGCAACACCGTTCTTCGTATTGACGTATTCCGGTTCACGGACCCAGATACCCTGCTTCTTGTCGTTCGCGGTACCGGCAGCGAGACGGCCGAACACGGCGATGTCCATGGGCTGGTCTTCCGGCAACGGGAAACGGGCCTTCAAGTCAGCACGGAGGTTACCGATGTAGCCGACCTTGGTAGCAGAGATTTCGCCACCGTCGCATGCCATGCCGTCCGAAGTGAGGTACAAGCCGTTCGCGTCGTAGGCGCAAGTTGTCTGACCGGTAAACTGGTCATAGTAAATGGGAAGTGTCGCGGCAATGTCGAAGTAGTTCCAAATGCCGATACCGAAACCCGTATAGAAGCTCAAACCGGTGAAATCGTTCACCGTCGCTTCCCTACCGAGCCCCAGGGAGGCCGGGACGGTATTGCCGTTCGCATCTATGTATTCGGGCATGGCAGGGTACAAGACTTCACTTACGGAATAGCCTCCCGCACCGTTAAACGGGCTGGGGGCAATCGGGAACATGTCGTTTCCGAAGGTAGCATCGCCGAGCAAGGTAAACACGAGTTTAGAATGCCCCAGCGACTGAGCCGACTGGGTCTTGTTTACACCGACCATGCCGTACTTATTTATGGTCTGTGGATGGCTAGCAAACGCGCCCACTGCAAGCGCCATTGCCAAGCCCATTACTACTCGTTTCATAGAGTCTCCTTAATGAACAGGGTTTTCCCTAAACTATACTGCCCTAAATATAGTTCCATAAATGTGCTTAATTTCACATAGAACGCGCAAAATGAGATATATTTCACACTTTTGAGGGGTCAAACGGCCCTTGGATGGCATTTGTTAACAATTTTTTACTTCTACAGGCAAGTTTGCCTCGAAAATCTCCGGTTTTTCCCTGCAGAGGCTCGTAATTCCGCGTTTCCCTATAATAATATGGTCTATGACGGGAATCTGGATGATCTTCCCCGCGGCGCACAGCACGCGCGTTATCGCGAAATCCTCCGGGCTGGGCATCGTGTTTCCGGAAGGATGGTTGTGCGCAAAGATGACCGATACCGCCCTATCTTCGATGGCGCGCGCAAAGGCCTCCCGCGGATGGACCTGCGTCTGGTTCACGAGCCCGAGCGTGAGTTCGTGGACCTTTATAATATTGTTGGACGAATCCAGCGATACGAGCACAAAATGTTCCTGCGGTTCGTACTTGAGGTACGAAAGCCGCTTCGCCAGGTCTTCCGGGCGCTTGACGGGATTCACCTTGCCGCCCAGGATGTAGCGGGCGGACAGTTCCAGGCAAGCAAGCACCTGGGTCGCCTTGACGATACCCAATCCGCGTATCTTGACGAGCGATTCCACCGAGGGAAGCTCGGTTGCGCTGGAGAGGTAGTCGGAAAGGTTGCGCGACAGTTCAAAAACGCTGCAGTTCTGCGTGCCACTGCCGAGGATGAGCGTGAGGAGTTCCTCGTTAGAAAGCGATTTCGGGCCCAGTTTCTGGATTTTTTCCCTGGGGAGCACCATTTCCCCTTGCACATAGTATGTATTTTCGTCCATAGTATTCCTTTTGGTTGATACTATATAGACGGATTTTTCGCCTGGAATGAGCCTTTCGGGAACTATTTTCTTCGGGAAGGGCCGATTTGCCCCCTGCGGAGGCCATTTTAATAAAATTTTTTCAAACAAGCTGTTCAAAAAATCAAAACTTTAGGCATAAACCGTAGATTTTCAAACAATAAATCAGGCAAAAATCAAATTTTAAAGTCAAAACCATCGTATTTCGCAACAACAAAGCTTCCATTTTCAAATTTTTAGTAAAAATCATCACATTTTTTCAAAAAATCTCGAAAACCGATTGCCACTTTTTCGCAAAGATGTTATATTTTCGAACAACAATTTTAAAAACCAACCACCTTCACCTAGGAAAATCCATGGCAAACAAAGCATTAAATGGCGCCGAAGTGATTATCGAATGCCTCAAACGCGAGGGTATCGACACTATTTTCGGCTATCCCGGTGGATCCGCCATCCCGATGTTCGACGCGATTCTCGATTCCAACATTAAAGTCGTCCTCAGCCGCCACGAGCAGGGCGCAACCCATATGGCCGACGGCTACGCCCGCCAGACGGGCAAGGTCGGCGTCGCGCTCGTCACCAGCGGTCCGGGTGCAACCAATACCTTTACCGGTATCTACACCGCCCTTATGGATTCCAGCCCGATCGTGGTGCTCGCCGCCCAGACGACGACCCCGAACCTCGGCAAGGACGCCTTCCAGGAATGCGATACGAGCGGCATGACGTTCGCCGCCGTGAAGCACTCCTACCTCGTGAAGGACACGAACGACCTCCCGCGCATCATGAAGGAAGCCTTCCACATCGCGCGCAGCGGCCGCCCGGGCCCCGTGCTCATCGACTTGCCCAAGGACGTGACTGCAGGCCCCTGCACCGCCCCGTTCACCGACCAGATGGATTTGCCCGGCTACAAGATCCCGACGTACGCCTCTACCGAGAGCGTCGAGAAGGCTGCCGAATACCTCAAGAATTCCAAGAAGCCACTGTTGCTCGTGGGCCACTCGGCCTCGGCGCCTTCCCCGTTGATCACGAGCTTTCGCTCGGCATGCTCGGCATGCACGGTACCGTGTACGCCAACAAGGCCGTGCTCGACTGCGACTTGATTCTCTCCATCGGTAGCCGCTGGGACGACCGCATTACCGGTAAGCTCGAGGTGTTCTGCAAGGACGCCATCAAGATGCATATCGACATCGACCCTGCCGAAGAAGGCAAGGTGCTGCAGCCGGACGTGTTCATGTGCGGTGACGCGAAGCTCGTTTTGGAACAGCTCCTCCCGATGGTGAACAAGCTCGATACCGCCGACTGGGTCAAGACTTGCCAGTCCTGGAAGAAGCGCTTCCCGCTCACCTACCCCAAGCAGGGGGGCTTACGCATGCAGCACGTGATTGCGACTGCAAGCAAGCTCACCGACGGCAAGGCCATCGTCACGACCGACGTGGGCCAGCACCAGATGTGGGTCGCCCAGTTCTTCCATATCAACTACCCGCGCCAGCTGCACTCCAGCGGCGGTGCAGGCACGATGGGATTCGGCTTCCCCGCCGCTATCGGCGCCGCCTTCGGTAACGAATCCGGCTGGCCGGTCTTGAGCTTCAGCGGTGACGGCGGCTTCCAGATGACCGAAGCGGAACTCGCAACTGCCGCCATCCACAAGCTCCCCATCAAGATTTTCGTGATGGACAACAAGTACCTCGGCATGGTGCGCCAGTGGCAGGAACTCTTCTACGACCACCGCTACTCCAGCGTCGACATGATGGGCAACCCCGACTTCGTGAAGCTCGCCGAAGCCTACGGCATCCCGGGTCTTCGCATCAAGCGTGCCGCCGACGCCGAACGCGTGATCCAGAAGGCGCTCGAATACAAGGACGGCCCGATTCTCATCCACTGCGAATGCGAAAAGGAAGACAACGTGTTCCCGATGATTCCGGCCGGCGCCCCGCTTACCGCCATGCTCACGGAAGCCCCGAAGGCCAAACTTGAAAAGCCCACGGGATCAACGTAATAGGAGGACATCACCATGATAAAAGATATCGCTCATTCTATCAGTCTGTTGGTTGCGAACCGTCCGGGCGTGCTCGTGCGTATCGCCCTCGTGTTCTCCCGCCGTGGCTACAACATCGACTCGCTCGTGGTCTCCCCCACGCTCGACCCGAACTTCAGCCGCATGAACATCATCGCTCACGGCAATCCCGAAATCCTGATGCAGATCATCAAGCAGCTCGAGAAGCTCGTGGACGTCGTACAGGCCAAGGACCACACCGGCACGGACGCCGTCGAGAAGGAACTCGCCCTCATCAAGGTGCGTTGCACTCCCGACCAGCGTACCGAAATCCTGCAGCTCTGCGACCATTTCCACGCCAATACCGTGGACATGACCGCCACCTCCATGATTATCCAGATTACCGGAAACAGCATGAAGGTCGACACGCTCAAGAGCCTGTTGCAGAAGTTCGAAATCGTCGAGTACATCCGCACGGGCAAGGTCATCATGCTCCGCGGCGAAGACAAGACGTAAGCGCCGAAGGCGCAGTTACTAGTTCAGAGTTACTAGTTCCAAAAAAGGTCTCAAGATGTTTCTTGAGGCCTTTTTTCGTTCATGGGCGACCGTCCACATCAAAAAAAATAAAACCCCGAAAGCCGATGGGCTTCCGGGGTTTCCTTTTTACCAATGAACAAAGCTTTTAGTAGGCGCCAGCCAGGTCGAAACCGAGAACGGTCTGTTCATTATCCTGATTTTCGTTCATGAACACGATGCGGAACGTAAGGTACTGGGCGTTCGACCAGAAGCTCACCTTTTCGAAGGCGTTCTTGTCGCTGTTAGAGACCGCCCTGTGGTTATTGATATCGATGTTATTCACATCGCTTGAATTATTGTCGTAGACGTACAAGTCGAAGTTCTGCGGAATCTTTCCAAGCGAAGCGATATCATCACCGCGGCTCAACCATGCGATGGCGGCAGAGAAATTATGCTTTCCGGAAGGACGCTTGACGCTAAACCTGATTTCCGACTTCATCGCGACAATGTTCGTACTCACCGTCGGCCAGTAGCCAATCCAATAACGCGAATCATGGGAATAGAACCCGTGATGGGAACGGTTAAAGATGGTGCTCTTATAAGAGGGGACTTTCGTCGTCACCGGGGTGAAATCGGACAGCCAATACGGATTGCTTATGTCGGTATCGCCAGCATTAAGCATCACCGCCTTGACCACTTCGGGGTGCCAACGGTAGAACGGGTTGGCCCTCAAAAGCCCCGCCACCATGCTTGCCGTATAGGTCGCCGCCGTTTCGGTTCCATCATAATTGGAGGACGGATTATAGGTATTGTTGTAATACCAGTGGGAATACGATCTTGTATAATCGCCCGGCATGCTGAATTCGGAATAATTGAAAATTTCGGGCTTGCTGGAGCCTTCCCTCGTATACTGGCCATTGGAACAATGGCCTATACCCATGGCACAATAATTCGTTTTATTCGAGGTATAGCTCGCAATCTCCATACTGCCGGCATCAACCGCACCGACCGTAATCGCATTGGCCGCATGAGCCTGCGCATTGAGCTGGGCACGATTGTTCCTTACCCGGTAATTACCGGCCGCCACCACATCGACGGTACGGTTATCATAGATATAGTTGTCGAGGTCACGCGCCTCGGCGCCATAGTAGGTTGCCGCTTCCATCCCCACATTGGGATCGTTCTTTCGATTGTGAAGGCCTACGTACACCTGCGGGTTCCTAGCCCCCGGATTTGCGGGCAGCTGATCCGCGACATAGATTAACGTATTCTTCGTCGTCTCCTGCAATATCTTATACGCCTTTGACGCAGTCACTTCCCTTTCGGGATTGGGGGCGAGAGTAGAATTAGCATCATATAGGGCATACTGCAGGTTTTGCTGATTATACGGATTCAACCTGACAGGCCTTGCGCCGATATCCATGTAGAGGCCGACATCGCCACATTCCTGACAATCGCTATAACCGTTATCGAACCATGAGACATCTGAACGATGGAGTCTATCTTCCCGATTGAATTCGACATCCCAATAAGTCGTGGGAGCGCCATTCACGTAATTTTCAGCAACGTCATAACGCGATACGTAAGTAACGGGAGTCGTTCCCGAAAACCATCCTTGCTGCGGATGCGGCTGGTTTTTCACCACATAGGCTGGGAAAAAGACCGTGTTGGCTATATCCAAATAGGCATTAACCGACGCATCTATAGACTCAAGGAACTGATCATTATAATATCGACGCAGCCTAAAGCAATACGGCGACCCGTCCCTGCCATAAGCCAGCCCTTCCGTATTGAAAACACCCGCCAAGGCGATAGCGCCTTCCAAACCGGGATAGTCCACATCCCTGTAAACCATCGGGGAATTCATCTTGCTGCCGTTACGGCCAAGAAGGTCATAGTTTGTCGCAGCAAAGGATGCCACGCACCCCAGCGCCACAAGCATGGCTATTTTTTCATTCATCTTTTTACTCCTGTTGATTATGAACAAAATATGTTTATAGAACTAGTTTAACGAAGCCAAGTCGAAACCTAGGACAACCTGTTTGTAGTTATCAGACCGGATATAATCGTAAGTGAATACGATGCGAATCGTAAAGTACTGTGCACTAGAGGTAAACGACGCCTTTGCGTAAGAGTTTTGGCCACCGTACGTGTACACTTTATAGTTATTGACATTAATCGCATCTACATTCGAGGAATTACTTTCATACACATACAAATCAAAGTCTTGTGGGATAACGCCATAATCGGCAATATCATTACCGCTCGTCAACCAAGAAATAGCTGTTGAAAAATTGTACATGCCCGAAGGACGCTTGACGCTAAAACGGATTTCCCCCAAGTAGTCGTTATCGTGCGTATAAAGCCAATCCCAATCACCAATCCAATAACGCGATTCATGGAACGGAGCGGTATTAGTGGTGTTTTTGGTAAAACGATTAAAGACGACGCTTTTGTATGTCGGCACTTTAGTCGTCACCGGCGTATGTCCATGCGGGTACGGAAGACCGATATTGTTATCGCCCGCATTAAGCAGCACCGCCTTGACCACTTCGGGATGCCAGCGGTAGAAAGGGTTCGCCCTCAAGAGTCCAGCAACCAAGCCCGCCGTATAAGCGGCCGCCGATTCTGTTCCCCTATAAAACGGTTCATAGACGTACCAGTTCGCATAAGTCCTCTTCCTATCATTATCCATAAAGAAATTGGTATAATTGTAAATTTCAGGCTTACGGCAACCCGCTACGGCATAGTAGTTTTCATCGCCGAGGCAATGCCCCATTCCCTTGTTACAATATTTGGTCACATACGGCGTGTAATCGGTAATCTTCTTGTCTCCGGCATCAACAGCACCCACCGTAATAGCATTGAGCGCATGCGCCTGTGCATTAAGCGGGGCGTCGGTTTCCGAATGCCAGTTATTGCCCGCCGCCACAATTTCTACGGTACGGTTCGCATAGATGTAGTTATCCAAATCCCTTGCCTCGGCCCCATAATACTTTGCCGCATCACTGGAAAGATTGGGACTGTTCGGGCGGTTATGGACACCCATATACACCTGCGGGTTTCTGGAAGCCGGATTTTGAGGCAGGGCATTAGTGACAAGAACCCTCGTATTATTCGAATTACTCGTCGTGGTGGTTGCCTGAAGGATGCTATAAGTCCTCGACGAAAGCATTTCCGTTTCTCGGTTTGGAGTGATGCCGTCTGCATTGTTCATGAGATACTTTGGCGTTTTAGACGGATTCAGGCGAACAGGGTATGCATCGACATCCATATAGATTCCGACATCCCCACATTCCTGGCACTGGCCATAACCGGAACCATAGAGCCACCACTCAACCTCCCCCTTCTTCGCAAGATTGTATTCCATTCCCGGGAAAGAAGTGGAATTTTGGAAATTGCTAAAATATTGCTCGTTAAAGCCGGAACCACTGACACGGGTAGAAGGATTGCCATGATCCAAATTGCCCGGATTGTAGTTCTGCACAACGTTCGTAGGAATAAAAACGCTATTGACGGCCTGCAAGTACGTATTATTGGGGCCATCTAGCTGTTCATAATAACCGAAGTTAATGATTCCATTCGAATTAAACCTTTTGAAATAAAACGAATATGGAGTCCCGTTCTTGCTATACGCGAGGCCATGCGTGCTGAACGCGCCCTCGACCGCTGCAGGGCCGTTCAAGCCCGTCGGGCTTTTCTTCAGCGTCTTGTTTTCCAGCGGAGAATTGATCCCCTGCTGCTTTGACTCCTTTACCTTCTGATAGTCCACATCCCTGTAAACCATCGGGGAATTCATCTTGCTGCCGTTACGGCCCAGAATGTCATAGTTTGTCGCAGCAAAGGGTCATAGTTTGTCGCAGCAAAGGATGCCACGCACCCCACCGCCACAAGCATGGCTACTTTTGTATTCATCTTCTACTCCTGTTATTATGTACAAAGTACGCATGTATTATAAATTTAATCACATACAAACTATTTTATCTTACATAAAAAAGTTTTATACAATACTCCTTTTTACATACAACCGAACAGAGAACATTCTCAACAATGTCATACGGAAAGGCGTATTTTTATAGCAGCCGTTCAGCAGCACGCCACATCATGTCACTTTTTTTCAACACAAATCCCAGGAAAAAAACATCGATTTTGGCAAAAAAAAGAGTTTTGCCTTGCCTTTCATCACTGATTTTTGCAGGTTACCCAAATTTTACAGACGGGAGTTCCAAAAACATATATCTTTGGTACGATATGGAGGTCTTTCGATGAAAATCGAGAAATTAAAAGTTTTGGGTGCAAAGCCATTTCCCGCGGCGGCCAAGAGTGCCATCGCAGCAACTTTCGGCATAGCGGCCGCATTCACATTAAACGCCTGTGACGACTCTACCTCGGCCAATTCCGAGCAAGGTAGCGACCCCGCCCCCAACTCCATCAATTCGTCTGAAACGATCGTCAGTTCGAGCCTGGCAGAAGAGGCACCGAACAGTTCCAGCCTGACAGAAGGGCCCGCAAGTTCGAGCCAGTCCGACGCCACATCGGCAGAAACGACTCCGACCAGTTCAAGCAATTCCATCCCCCTGAGCCATGAACCCGTAAGCAGTTCGCTCATGGAAGCCATTTCGTCTGCGCTGGAATCAAGCAGTTCCGCCGCGGAGCCGACAAGTTCTACAGTCGAACCGGCAAGTTCCGCATCTGTTCCCGCAAGTTCGTCCAGCCAGCCCACCGACCAGGAAATCAAAAACGCATGCCAAATGTCGGGAACCCCTTACGTAAACATTGGCGCAGAGGTGTACTTCTGCCCCGATGTAACCGGCGAAACGGTATTGTTCAGCATGGTATCCACCTTTGAAAGAACGGACGCGGAAGTTTAAAAAGGAGAAAAAATGAAAATCGAGAAGAAAAAAGTTTCTACCGCCATCGCAGCGACTTTCGGCATGGCAGCGGTTTTCACGCTGAACGCCTGTGACGACTCCACCTCGGCCAATTCCGATCCGGCCGACAACAACTTCACAGAACCCGAATCCTCGTCCCAGTTGGACCCGGGCAGTTCGGCCTCCACGGAAGGCCCCGCGACATCCAGCCAAGCAGAAGATGTTTCGAGCAGCAGCAAGCCTGTCGATATCCCGCTGAGCCACGAACCGCTCAGCAGCGAAGCCGCCGACGCTCTTTCTGCCATCGCGGAACCGACTAGTTCCGAAACTGCGCCGGCAAGTTCCGAAGCCACGGAGACTAGTTCCGCCGAAGCCCCCGCCAGTTCGGCTGACGCGCCCCTAAGTTCGGAAGCCGCCCCGGAGAGTTCCGGTGCCACCCCTGCAAGTTCTGCCACCCCGTCCAGTTCTTCGATAAATTCCTGGGGAGACACGTGCCCCGAAGACGACGCGTGGTGCATCAACATCCACATGTGTGAAGGCATGTCCGGTTGTATGGCCGCAAGCATGGTCACCACCTTCGAACGCGACGACATCACTGGATGAACTTAATCCTATGCCTTACGGAACAGTGCAACTTGCGCTGTTCCTATTGCTATTATAAAGAAACGCAGGCCTGTCGCCACGCGGTTATGGAAGATGCGACCCTCGAGCAGGCCATCCGTACAGGATTTGAACGCACACTCGCCTTTAAGCAAAAGCACCTGATTGTATCGTTTTTCGGAGGGGAACCGCTCCTGCGCAAAGACGCCATCGTGGGCGGCGTCGGCCTCGCGAAGGCATTGGTTGCCGATGCTATGGACCGCGGCCGCATCGGTCACGACTTCCAACTGAATTTCGTAATCAACACGAACGGGACGTTGTTCGACGATACATTCCTGGACTTTTGCGAAAGGGAAAAGTTCACCCTATTCCTTTCGCTCGACGGCCCTGCGCACCATCACGACATCGCACGCCGTACCGTCAACAATACCGGGAGTTTCAAGGACATCGAAAAGAACATCCCGAGGCTCGTGAAGCTCGGCGCCACCGCCCTCAGCACCATCACGCGGGCGCATGTCGGCACGCTTGCCGAAAGCATCAAATGGCTGCACGCGCAAGGATTCAAGAGTATCGCCACCGCGGTCGACTTCGACGGCCAATGGACCGGAGACGATTTTGACAAGCTGGCCGTACAATACAGCGAGATGGCCAAGTACTGGCTCGAATGCCGTAAGGCTCACGACAAGTTTTTCCTCGGGACGATCCAAGACAAAATCAAGCTATTGCTTCTTGGGAAACGGTTCCGGCAGTACTCCTGCCACGTGTACGACGGCAACATCGGCGTCGCGACGAACGGGAACATCTTCCCGTGTTCGCGGTTCATCACCTCCAGGGAGGGCGCGCCATACCTGCAGGGGAATGTGTTTACCGGCTTTGACGAGGCCGCCTGCGACAAGATACGCGCCTTTATGGAAAGCGACAAGCAGGAATGCGAAGGCTGCGACATTCGGCACCGCTGCAGCATGCACGAATGCGCCTGCACGTCGTTCTATACGACCGGACGCCTCGAGGGCGTTTCTGCCGAAGTCTGCACGCACGAACGCATGCTCGCCGCGATTTGTGATAAATTAATCATTAATCAATAGTTTAAAAGCCCAAAACAGCTTCGGAGATTTCGAAGGCTTCGTCAGAACCGTCGTCGGCATAGTCCGGGTTGAATTCGCCCCAGCCTTCGCTCTGGCCACACCCTACGCCGACCTCCATCGAGGACCACTTGAATACGGCGAACACGCGCTCAAACTGTTCCGTCAACTCATCCAGGATTTCTTCAGGGAATTCGCCTTCCAGCGATACGGAGCCGTCCATCGCCAAAAGCTCGCCTTCGGGGAGCTCCTCGAAACGGCATTCGTACTCGTCCCTCACCACATCGTCGACCGCATACCAGTCGCAATCTTCACCGGGAAGGTCCGCCTCCGGGAAATGGTCCATGAATTCCTGCCAAAGGGCAGCCAGGTCGGCAGCGACACCGACAAATCGAACGAGCAATCGAAATTCCATAATATTCCCCTTCCGGCACCCTCAAAAGGCAGCCTCACTTTAAATATAATACAAAAACCAGAGCACACAAAGTAAACTCTTATTTTAGGAACAAACAAGAACAAACACGAAGGGGTAGACACGTTGTGTCTACCCCTTCGTGGAGGTGAGGGGAGTCGAACCCCTGTCCAAAATCACGTCCATGCACGTTCCTACAAGCTTTCCCTTCGTATTTAAGATCTCGTCTTATCCACGCCCAAGAAGGTCGGCGCAGAGTTTGACCAGCCTAGTAAATCTCGAACGCATTCCCCAGGCATGGATGCATCCTATCCCATATTGCGACCGGACGTTCACCCCGATGGGAGCGGAATGAGGCCCGGCGTTGCCGTCAATTAGGCAGCGAGTGCGTAGTTTTCGTCAGCACTTATTTTTTTTCAGACTTTTTAACGAGTGCCCCCGTCTGAGACCTCGGCTTGCAACTAACACTTCGGCGACCCTGTCGAAACCAGAGCACCCCCGGTCATTAGTAGTTGAATACAAATATAACAAAATGCCTTTTTTTAAGCAAGCAAGCGCCTAATTGTCATTCTTGATGCAGCGAATAGAATAGGCCCAACCCTCATTTTCTCTCTTCAACATACTGTACCTGTCATCCTGATGGAATTCCATCACCCAATCGTAGATGATGTAGTCGCTAGATTCGATATAGAACCAATAACCGACCTCCGTACCTAAAGCATCATATTGCCCTGATGATATCCGTCTCCCACCGGGACTCGCCGAAAAGCCATACGTGTCGAGACCAGGTGTATCATCCCCATTCAGCGGAATCCACCCAACCTTGGATCTAAGCTGGTCTGCAGTTCTCGTATATCCACTAAGATCGGGGCCTGTAAGAATGTACACTTCATCATAAGATGGCAAATGCCAACCCTCGGGACATGCGTTCTGTGCCGCCGACCATGTATACATGCGTCCATATGTAGCGCAATATTTAGCCGTATCATTGTAACAATAGCTGTTGGCAGTTTCAAAGTTCAGGTTTTCGGCCATCCATGTGTGGTTATCGATTACAACCGTCTTGTAAACCTGCCCATCACGATTGTCAATCATCTCTCCGTACGAAATAGACGGGTTCAGAAATTTCCACGAGCTCTTTTCACTAGAACTTGATTTCACGCTGCTGGAACTTGATTTTACGCTGCTGGAGCTTGACTTTGCGCTGCTGGAACTCGATTTCACACTGCTGGAACTTGACTTTGCGCTGCTGGAACTCGATTTAGCACTGCTAGAACTTGATTTTACGCTACTGGAACTTGATTTTGCACTGCTAGAACTCGACGGTTTCGGCTCCCCCGTGATGCAGCGGACAGACATCCCCCACCCATCAGCTAGATCGTACGCGCCAATGGAGATATACGGCAAGTTCCATCCAAAATACGCCGCGAATACCAGACCGGCACTGTCCGAGGCCGTCCACATCTGGGCAGACCACCCCAACGAAGAACCATAGCTCTTCTTACCAGCCTTGTAGCTTCCCGGGAGCATCGCAAACCCATATTCGTCCGTACCCAGGAACCCATCGTCCCTTGTCCAGCCGGTATCGGCCATGAGCACCACCGCAGAACTGTCTTCGCCCACGAAGTCCATCAGTTCACGCAGTTCTTCTATTGTCGGCAGGTGCGACCCCGGCGGGCACGCCTTCTTGGCATCGTCCCAGCCGTAGAGCATCGCGTACTTGTCGCAATTTTCGGACTTGTCGGAATGGCAGTAGACGGTCACGTCATCGCCCTTGTATCTGACGTTTTCCGCGAACCAGGTCTGCGAACCGATTTTAGTTATTTTGTACGAAGTTCCGTCACGTGAATCGACGAACTCGTTCTCGTTCCCTGACGGATTGCTGCTGGACGATTCCACCGACGAAGAATCCGGAGCCTTGCCGGAAGAAGACTTGGCCGAAGACGAGTCTGCAGACGAAGAAGATTTGTCCTTAGAGGAAGACGACCCGCTCTTCACGCTGGAGCTCGACTTCGCCTTTTCGGAAGAGGAAGAACCATTTTTACGAGAAGCCCCCCATTCGCTTTCCGGAATCCACTTCCCGGAATAGCAAAGGTACTCCTCCTCATCCTCTTCGACAAAGATTACCTCTCCCCTGCGGGAATCGGTACACTTACCCAAGTCGTAGATGGACACGACTTCGTGTGGGGGATTTTCAAACTCCGTTACAGAACTATTGTCGCCAGAACAGGCAACAAGCCCCAATACAACGGCACCCGATACAGCTATTCTTCGCATACGCATCTCCCTTCTTTACCTAAAAATAATACAAGAAGGAGCACAATTTTACCAAAACAGCCCCCAATTATCCATAAATTTGGGAAAAAACAAAAAATAAAGGAACCTTTTTTGTAAAATAAACTATATATTTTGTATACAATGTCGCCTAAATTGGCGATTTTGCGGGATTTAAGGGAAAGAGGTTTAGGTGGGTACTTTTTTTAAAACGTTCCTGTGCGCCTTTGTTTTTATTACAGGCGCTTTTGCAGATGTTACTATCCAGGGGACAGATTCTACAGCAACTTTGCAAGCCGCCATTGGAGACTCTGTCAAAATTGTAGGCCATAAATTTATCAAACCCGGAGAAAACGTTGTCCGGTGGGAAATCGTCTCCGGAACGGGAAAATTCATCGATGCAACCGAAGATTCGACCAGATTCATTCCATCATCGAACCAGGTCGTACTCAAGGTTATCACCAGAACTTTGCCAACCGCTTACGAAATAAACGGGACAAAAAGAGCTCTTTATTACGACACGCAAAGCAGCAAAATTCCCTACATTAAGAGCTATGGTATCCGAATGTTCTACACCGCCGGGGCCGATTCCGTATACGCATTCCACTATGGATTTAATCAGACGGGATTCGGGTACACAAACTTCAGGACCGATTCCACCTTTTCAAAGATGGAGACACGCTTCAGCAACGATAACCTGGGCGGTATAGTCTTCATAAAAGCAACTCCCAACAGGAAAAATTACTTCTTCTTCTATCTTTACACCACCGGCACCATTTTCTATACAACACACGATTCCTTAACCGCCTGGATCGAGCCTGCCTATACCATTACAGCTTCAGCCTCGGGCGGCGGAAAAGCGTACATCGATTCTTCCAAGACCATGGTGGAATCCTACAGCAGGGGTATAGCCTCAAAGTCAACGAATATCTATGCAGTAGCAAACACAGACAATACATTCGACCACTGGGAAGTCACATCGGGCTCCTGTACCATTACCGACCCCAAAAAAGAGAACACATCGATTAAAAACATCAAAAGCGCCTGCAACGTAAAAGCGTTTTTCAAGGCAGGCACCATCTACCAAATCACGTCTGTTCCGACCGAATACAACTTCATCGACCACAATTACGCTACAAACTTTTCCAAAGGACATGCCGGTGTCAGATTTTCATTCACCGCCCCGAGCGCCGGCACCTATTCCATCATCGTATCGAACGACCGCTCACAAAGCCAAATCATCTATTACCGTTACGCATCATCAGACTATGGGACAATGGCTGATTCGATAAAATTCAGCGGGACCAAAGAATTTACGTTGAACCTCTCCGCCGGGCAAACCATAGCCATTGTCGTTGGCAACAGCGGGACAAAAGCGAACCCCTTCTATATCAGCTATTCAACACAAAGATTCAGTCTAATCCTCACCCCGGATTCAAACGGCAGCGTCACTCCGAGCAACGGATACCCAACAGCCTATACCGGAGCAAACTACTCCATTGCGGCCCAAGGCCGCACCGGTTACCGATTTTCCAATTGGCAAATCGTATCTGGGACCCCCACCATCACCGACACTGAAGCCGCTTACACATACGCATCCATCAACGGCAACGCTGAAGTGAAAGCAATTTTCAAGCCCAGCAAAATACATAAACTCTCCACAACAAAAAAAGAATTCAATTACCAAAAGGACTACTACAACGAATCCACAAAGTCAACAATCCGTTTCACCTGGGATTCGCCCGATACCAACAGCTACATCCTCCGTTTTGAACCGGTCGACAGTGTAGCCGGCATCATCAGGAATTATACGACCGACAGCGCATTCACGCGCAACTCGACAGCCCTTACAGCATATAAGACAGCGAGCATGCTTTTCAAAGGCATTCCGGACTCGTCACTTTACTTTACCGTCACGGACACCACCTCCTTCATTCGAGACATGGCGTTCAACCTCTGGATATCGACCCCCTATTATCTAACCGTAAACGCAGGTAAGGGTGGAGCAACGAATCCGTCCGGAACAATCGCCACACGTCCCCAAGACAAAACCATCTTGACGGCCTGGCCCCATGGCGGCTATAAATTCAAGACATGGGAAAAAGTCAAGGGCGATCCCAAATTTACAAACCAGACCGAGCCCAGGGCAACTACGACACCGGCCGACTCCATCTGCGTCGTAAAAGCCGTTTTCGAAGAAGACCCAGATGCACAGCCATACCTAGAGATTGCTGAACTTGACCTGACCAACTACCCCAGGATTTGCGCACAGGTTTCCGCAACGGACCTCAATAGCGGCCACACCTTCTACGGTCTCACCGAGGAAGACCTCGTGCTAACACAGGATGGAAAAACAGTCAAGGCCCAGGTGACATCCTCTACCACCATGACCGGCGTTTCCGTCGTCATCGTTGTCGACGAAAGCGGTTCAATGGACGGCTCCCCCCTCAGCAAGGCCCAAAAATCCATCAAGAACTTCATCAATGAAATGGGGCCTTTCGACAGGACAGCCCTTGTCGCCTTCAGCACCAACGCCAGAGTTCTTCAGACCATGACCTCGAACAAATCGGCCTTGCTCAAAGCAGTAGATTCCCTCATAGCCGGAGGGAGTACGTTTATTGTCAACGGAACCTACACGGGCCTGGAACAGATTGTAAACGAAAGCAACCCCACAGCCGTCATCGTGTTCTCGGACGGATCAAACGATTCCCAGGACAACCTGAAGGTTGATGCCACCGTAGCGTTGGCCAAGAGCAAGAAGACAACCATACACTCCATCAGCCTTGCGACTAATTCGAAATTTCCGCTAGAAGATTTGGCAAAGAAGACTGGCGGAATTTACACCAGCATCAGCGACGCAAGCGAACTGGCGGGCATCTATTCCTCCATCCGAGACAACATCCTCTCGCAATACCTTGTCTGCTTCGAGACACCCGATACTGTCCAAAATTCCGAAACCCACACTGTCACCATCAGCACGGTCTTCAACAGTATTATTGCAAGCGACTCCGCAAAATGGAACGAAGGGGCACTCCCTCCAACCATCAGCCTCACAGAAGATACCTGGAAACTGGTCCAAAACAAGCAAGATGCCGGCGTCCCGTTCAACATCAGCGTCTATATAAGCGCCCCACTCAAAATCGAATCCGCAAACATCTACTTGCGCCAGTCAAACATTGTAGGCAACCCCTTCACAAAATATAACCTGACGAACGTGCGCGACAGCCTATGGGAATTCAGTGTCCCGGCTAGCCTTATCCAGTCACCGGGCATAGACTTTTATGTGACCGCGACCGACACCGCCAACCAAACAGGCAAAACCCCGAAAATCCAGAATCCGGGTTTGGAACCGTACACGATATTCATTGGCAACGACATTCCCGACATAAAAGCCATCTCCGTCTCTTGCGAAGATTCTACGTCGTCTATCAAGACGTTCTCTTTCCAGATTACCGACTCCGACGGTATCGACAAGGCAACCCTGTACTATAGGGATTTCAAGGGACTCCTTGTCCAAGAATTGCCCTTCACCTATTCCTATACCAATGACACCTGGAACATCGAACTCGATGCCAACAGCGACAAATTCAGCAGAATCCTCTACTACATCCGTGCCACAGATGGAAGGGGCGCTACCGTACGCTACAAAAACAGCGGCTACCTGACAACGGACGCATGCCAAATCAAGGCCGTAATTCCGCCGCCAGACGACTCACTTGAAACAGATACGATTCCCGAAGATACCTCCAAGTTCACACGACGCGACTCCATCGAATATTCGCTCATCGCGGACACCGCCGAAATATACGATAAGGATCTTGATGGCAAGGCCGACTTCGTACGTATCCATTTCAAGGAAGAAAAGGACGACAACGTGTCGAGTATCGACTCCATTTTCTGGAATTCGAACCGCGGTGAATGGCGCTTCGCGCCAAACGATTCCATCACGAAGAACAAGAACAACGGGAAATGGGTCGAGGCCTATATTAACATGCCGTACAAATATGGTCTGACCAAGGCCGACACCGTCAGAAAGCCCTTCCTAAGTTTCTCGACCGTCTATTCCGACAAGATGGAAAACGTCATACTGACCGACCGCGTCGGCGCAGTCCCGCTCAAGGCCATCAAGCGTCACGGCAAGGTTGACCTTGAACGGTACATGAGCCCGTCTTCGGAACCGCCTCCCGATACACTCATCGTTTTCATGTCCGAACCCATCAAGAATACAGGCGACGACAACGCATGGGAAAACATATTCCGCTATTCCACCTCTTGCAAGGATACGGTTACGCATTTCCTCCATATAAAGGCGCCCCCGACCATCAGTGAAAACGGAATGCATTGGAACATTATCCTTAACGATTTCACCCTCAAGGCGGGATACTGCCTACGCACCAACCCGAAGGCCAAATACAAGGACCTGGAAGGGAACCGTCTCGGACAGGGCGGAGTCACCATCGAAGGCAACAACAGCACCTACTACTTAAGCGAGGTCAAGCCTCTCAAAGCCGTCAGCGGGATCGGGAGCACTCCGGACTGGCTAGCGCCGGGATCGTCTATATGGGAACCCCTCCCCGACTCACTTACCGCCATCAGCGTAAAGGCCTTGGCGCCCTATACGGCAGAAATCTATATATTCGACGCTATCGCGAACTATGTAACCCATTTCGAGCAATCCTTCGGCTATGACGGAGAAATGGACGACCCGGAGCGCCTTATTCCCGAAGACCAATCTAAGCTCGGATTCCTATATTGGAACCAACGTACCAAAAAAGGACGGAAGGTCGGTACAGGAGTCTACATTTGGAAGATTCTGTTCACGTTCGATGACGGTTACAAGGAAACCGTATTCGTCAAGACCGGTATAAAGCGACACGGCAAAAAGAGGAAATAAAAAAAACGCGGCCCAACAAGGTCGCGATTTTTTTATCACAGGGAATGTCGCCATGACATCTCCAGGATTGACCCTGGCTAATTGTCCGCTTTGTAAACCCTGCTGTGGAATACTTCGATATTCATTCCGAAGAGGATACCAAAACGGAAGCCGGAAACCCTGTACGTGAGATCCCCGCCGTCATAGGACTTCAGCATGGAGGAATAGTCGATACTCGCTTCCACCGTGAATCCCTTGGGCAAGACGCTCCCTACGCCGCAATTGACAAAGAAATTGACCGGACTATCCCACCAGTGGTCATCCCCCGTCAGTGGCATAAGGTAACCGCCCCTCAAGGAAATGTACGGCGAGAAAAAAACGTCCCTGTCAATACGGCCAAAAGAAAGTACTCCCCATACGGGCATGGAAGCCGGAGTGGCACGCGCATCATCATCGCGTTGTGACGTCCGGAAGCCCAACCCTACCCCTGACCGCATAGGGAGAAATTCTGACGAAAATAGGGCCTCAAGACCCGCTTCAACAACAAAAGTCGTTTCCCATTCCGTCTCCGAAGAAACGGACTTGGAATCCTTAGCAATAGTTACATCTGCCGGCAAAAAGAACTGGCCAAACGGTTTCACGTCTAAAGAATGCGAAAGACCGAAAAAACAAAGGCCGCTCAAAAGAAACGTGAACTTTTTCGTGAACAATTTACTATCCCCCTCCGTCATCCTCCCAACAAGATAAAAAAGATTGAGGGCAAAATCAATCCCCTAAAGTAAAAGAGGGGTCATTTCGGTTGTACATAATCCTGGCGTTCGTGCAGGTGCTTCCAGTAACGCACGGGCAGGCAGCGCCTAAGGAGGCGCGGATTCAAGCGTTCCTTGATGGCCATGGTGTCGTAATAGGACTTCCACATGCGCGTAAAATCGTCAGGAGGGGCATTTTCAGCGATAGTCTTGGAAACTGTTGCCGTGTCCGGCAAATCGAGGAATTCCGTATGGCGGCCGTCGTAAAAGGCTCCGTAACAGCGCTTGACATCGACAATGGCCCACCGCCCGTTCGGGAAGCGCCCGCGGAAATGCCCAACAATCATCTCGAGAATATCGTATTTCGGCTCGATTTCGGCAATATAGGAGCCGTCGGGCGCCTTGTTAAAGCGGACAAGGCCCAGCATTCCGCCGGACTCGTGACGCACCGCCCGCGCGAGCATGAACAGCGGGAGCATCTCCGTACTCGTCGGGTTACGGGCGTAATTCGGGTCCGTACCGGAAAAAAGCTCACGCAAAAAAGCCAGGATCTTCATCTCTACCCCACGTTCTTCCGAGCGGAAGGCCGTCTCCAACAGGTTGAGCACGTCCTCGCCCGCCATATTCACAACAGCACGGCGCAAACGGCGGGCGGACTCCATGTTCGTCTCTACATGGAACGGCTGCAAGAACAAATCGAACGTTGCCGACGATTCCGGATCGTACGGACGTTCGGGCAAGAAATCGCCGACATCGAGGCGCTGGCGGTAAATCTCGAATACCGCGCTCAGGAAGCCGTCGAAAGAAGAATCGTAGGAGATGAGGAGAGACATTTACAGATGTGGGGTGTGGAGTGTGGGGTGTGAGGTGTGAAGTGTGTTTTACGGTGTCATCCTGAATGAAGTAACGTAGTTGCGAAATGAAGGATCCAGACCTGATTTGCAATGAGGAATGTAGGGTGTGGGGTTAGCCCGCGGAGCTGAGCGGCGCGGGGGCCGGGAGGGCTTGGATTGCAGGTTTATAGGGCGCGGGGGCCGGGAGCGCGGGCATCTGCAACTGGCTGAAAAAATCGAGTTGGGCGGGTTTCGGGCGGGCAATCAGCAACGGACGTAGCATCTCGGGGTAAAGCCTGCGCAAGTTCGCCGGTACATCGGGATTATAGACGAAGTACTTCGCGCGCTTGAGAACCACCCCCATCTTCTTGAGCTGTTCCAGCCGAATCTTGCAAAAACGGCGACCGCTCACAATCAGCTGGGCCGACTTCACGCCGATTCCCGGGACGCGCAAAATCATCTCGTAGTCGGCGGTCTGCAAATCGATAGGGAAAAACTCCGGATGGCGCAACGCCCACATGGCCTTCGGGTCCAAATCGGGGTCAAGGTTCGGGTTCGATTCGTCCAGAATCTCCTCGTGACCGAAATGGTAAAAGCGCATAAGCCAGTCGGCCTGGTAAAGGCGGTGCTCGCGTAACAGCGGAGGCTTGGTCGTGAGCGCCGGGAGACGCTTGTCGGCATTGACCGGAATGTAGCCCGAGAAATAGACGCGCTTCATGCGCTGCTGGTTGTAGAAGCCTGCGGAAAGGCGCAGAATCTGCAGGTCGGACTCCCCCGACGCGCCCACGATCATCTGCGTGCTCTGCCCTGCCGGCAAAAACTTCGGCGTATAGCGGGAATGCTTGCCCGCAGAGTATTCCAGCTTGCGTTCGGCCAAAAAGTTCATCGGCCTGAAGATGGACTCGTAATTCTTTTCGGGAGCGAGATACTGCAGTTGCCTATCGGAGGGAATCTCGACATTCACGCTGCTGCGGTCGGCGTACAGCCCCGCCTCGTAGAGCAGGCGCGAACTCGCCCCCGGAATCGCCTTCAGGTGGATGTAGCCGCCAAAACGGTGGACCGTGCGCAGTTCCTTCGCGACATACACGAGCTTTTCCATGGTGTTGTCGGGGCTGCCGACCACCGCGGAACTGAGGAACAGCCCCTCGATGTAGTTACGGCGGTAGAATTCGAGCGTGAGGTCAATGAGCTCCTTGGGCGTAAACGTCGCTCGCGGGATATCGTTGCTGCGGCGGTTGATGCAGTAGGCACAATCGTACTTGCAGGCGTTGCTGAACAGCACCTTCAACAGGGAAATGCACCGGCCGTCGGCCGACCATGTGTGGCATATGCCCGCACTGCAGCCGCTACCGAGCCCGCCCTTGGGAGCCCCGCGGCTTGAACCGCTTGAAGAACACGACACGTCGTACTTGGCCGCGTCACCCAGAATATTAAGCTTTTCTCGTAGGTCCATCTATACACCTGCCCTTCTGTACACCAATATAATAATTAGTGCTCAGAAAAGCAAGTGATTTTTTGAACCCTTAACGATTATCCTTTACCAGCCCTGGAAATAGGCATTCCTAAGCCCCTTGAAGGCTACATAGCGCCTGTTACCGGACTTGTCCCAGATTATGGCGATACCGGCGAGGTAGTTGATCCAGGTTCCGCCGTTCTTGATGTTCATGTTGATCCTAAGCTTCGAGCAGTAGGCCACGAACGGGACCATGAGTTTGTCGTGGGAACTGAGCATGATGAAACGGTCGGGTTCGTTTTCGTACTTGTGGAGCAGGATTTCAATCAGTTCGGCGGAGCGTTCCTGCAAGTTATAGTAGGCCTGGATTCTCGCCGTGTCGCCGGAATACCTCCCAGTATAGGTATAGTACGAAGTCGCTTCCCAACCGCCACCGGCATCGGATTCCGCCTGGTTCACCAGCGACCTGTCGATCATGTACCAGTCATCGTTCAGTTCAGGGAACGTATCCGTAACAGTCGTATCCTGCCCACGTCCCTGGGCGATGGCAATTACAGTCTGCTGCGCACGGTAGAATTCCGAGGCCCCGAGCCTCATCGGTTCGTCAAACTTGGTGAGCTTCGCGCCCATGGACTTCGCCGAATCGATGCCGGCCTTGGTAAGCCCGCTGTTCTTGCTCGTGGCATCCTTGTCGCGTTCGCCATGACGCAGCAAGAAGATGACCCTCTCGTTGTCCTTGATGCTCTCGTACACCCTCTTGATGTCGACAAAATCGGTGATATTGGACTTGTCGACAAAGTAAGCGTTAATATCGACATCCGATGTCATTGCACGCCAGCTTCGACCCGTAGCGCTGTAACGGTAGAGGTTCCCCGCATTGACACGGCCCTGGCGGATTTCGCCGTCGGTCCCCTGCCCCATCTCGTAGGTATCCTTCTCCCTGTCCATGGCCAGTTGCCATACGCCCTCGTCGTCGCAAACGAAGCGGTCCGTCGTAACAGAGACATCGGAATATTCAGAAGCATAATACGTGCTCGAGGGGTTCGTCGCAAAGACGATCTTGCCCTCGTTTTCTTCGTTGCAGGCCGGAATACCGAGTTCAGCCTGGTAGAAACCCCTTATGTACTTTTCGAAATCAGCGACGGTACCGAGCCCCAACTTCCGTACATGCCCGCGAATCGTTTCGAATTCGTCATTCACATCTACGCCCAGGGCCCAGTCCGCAATTTTAGCGCGGGCCACGGAATCATCCCAGGAACCGTCCGCAAAGTCGGCAGCCACTTTCCAGAGGTTTGCCACGGTATCTTGCAGGGCGGACTGCATCATGATGGTCACGGCCAGAAGCGCCGTTCCCGATTCGCTACCCGTGAACGAGGTAATCGAATCGACTAGGCCGAGGCCCGCCGTATCGATATGGAACATGCTCCAGACCGCAGCGGAAGACGTCGCGGAAGCAGACGCCGCGGTAGCGCCGGGCTGTTTCAACAGCGTTTGCATATACACGGACTTCAGGAACGTCAGGAAGTTGATATTGGCAACGCCCGCATTCCCCTGGCCGCCTACAAGAGCATACAGGGAATCCTTCATGGTGACCGTACCGCCATGGGCCAAGTCGGTAATCGTACCAGAATAGACGGCCTTCGCATAGGGCGGGCGGAAAGTCACATTCTCCGCCGTATAAGTCCCGCCTTTCGGAGGGACCGTCGCCGTGAATGTCGCAACCGTATTGAAAGTTTCATCAAGCGCCTGCACGGTAACACTCGACCTGGAATCTTGCAAGCCGTAACCGAACGTTCCCGTAACCGTCACGTTTTCAAGAATCGACGGATCCTTGGCTGTCGTATCTTGCGTCCTGTTATCGGAAGTATCCTTACGCGAAGTGTCCCTGGAGACCGTATCGCGGAGAAACACGGAATCCCGGTTCGTCAACGTGTCAGGCGTTGTTGCGGTATCGCCACGGCCCACGGAATCGGCTGTCGTGAAGGACGAATCCGGTTCAAAAAAGGTTGCACCCACATTCGCATCTGCATTATTCGAACTGTCCGAATCGCCACAAGACACCAAAAAGACCAATGCACAAGTGAAGTACACCGTAAGCCAGAAGGCTCTAAAATTTACGTATTTACCCAAGTAAACCTTTGACATATCGTTCCCCTTACCGATAAACAAAGCATCCCTACACCATCAAAAATATATTTTTTTCGTAAGAAAACAAGACGCCTGGCGCCTAAAAAGGGCTGCCAGGCATTCTTTGCTACTCTGAAAAAAACCTACTTGAATTCCGCAGTAAACTTGGAGCCGTTAACAGGGCTCACGAGTCGCGGGTTCTCGGTAGAGCCATCTTCCCAACGTACAAAGACGCCGCCATCCAGCGGAACCGCGGTAAGGAGCATGTCATTGTCGGCAAAGAACCTTCCGGTATAGTCGTTGCTCGGGAGCGTCATGCCGTCCAGGAGCACCTTGCCCCTGCCAGTCGAGGCAATCCTGACGGAAATATCCTGACCGAGACCGAATTCTAGACTGATTTCCGCGCGAACGATATTCGTCCTGGTACTCGCGTAAGATTTGAGATTCGCTCCAGTCCTGTCGAAGGAATGTTCATTCCTCGGGTACTTCTTGATGTCCCTATCCATCTCGGCACTCGGAATTGACGCCGTCATCGCGTCGGTCGCCGCTACGACTTTATCGTAATTCAGGTAATAGTCGAGCATGACCGCGGCATGGTTGATAAAGAGACGCCTAAAATCGGGATTCTCGATCAGCTTGATGTAGATTTCAGCAAAACAGCGCTCCCCTAGGCAGCGGTTCGTCCCACCCTGCTTTATCCAGTTGAACATGTTGTGGCTCGTATAATTGAATCCGCTCACGGCCCAGTCCCAGCCGAAGCCGTGGTCCACGTCGAAAATCATGAACTTGAAAGGCCTATCCGCCGTATTCCAGGCGCGGACGTTGTTGTCGGGCCAGTCACCGTTGTGGATATAAATTTCAGCAGCCATGTAATCCGCATAATTACCGACGTCCATCATGGTCTGGAGCTTCTTATAGGCTTCCGCATCCGTCTTGAAGTTACTCTTATGGATAAAATCAAGCATTTCCACGTAAGAGGCCTCCGAGCCGCCGCTAGCAGTCACGGTAGTCTTTATGTGCTTCACAATGTTCACCTGCTTGGAATCGATACCGTAGTTCGTCTCGACGAAATGTTCATTCAGGCGTTCGCGCATGTCGAAAATCCCGTAGTAGGCACCATTGTAAAATACCACCACCTGGCGGCTTCTCTGGTAATCTACCCCGCTCCCTTCCATAAGGCTCGTGAGCATCGGGTCTTCGATGTAGTCCCCCACAAATCGGTTACCGTTGTTTCTCAAGTTGAAAGCCTTGAACTTGTTGTCTTCGGGCCTGGTCTTGAACAGCGGGAACTTGATACGGCCATCCTGGTATTCGCTCTTCATCTTGATGGCCACGGACTTCTTGGCCCTGTAACGGCTCCACTGGCCGATAATGGAAAGACCCGCATCAATCTGCCAGTCCCTCTTCGTCGAAGAACTGCCGTTTTCGAAGAACTCCACATGGACGGGGAGTTCCAGGTCCCACCAGTAATTCGCCTCACGGCACGGTTCCGCGCAGTACGAAACGCCCTGGCTGTAGTAGCCGTTCTTGGAATCAAACATCAGGTAAGGATCCACGCTGATGGCCACGACCGGCATGGAGACGGTCTCGTTGATAAAATAGGTATGGCTCGACTTGCGCGCGATGGAATCACCGACAAATTCCGCACAGCGTACTGCTGTATTGCGGTTCACCACATAGGGTTCCACAAATTCCGCCGTGGCGGAAGTCGGCATGGAACCATCGAAGGTACAGCGGATTTTGCCGCCATATTCAGGTGCAGGCACGGGAATCGTCAGTTCTTCATAAAAACCCGCGGGCGGCAGGAGGCGGACCTTGGAAGCATCCTCATAGTCATCGTCTCCGTCGTCGGAACTCTTCGCTGCAGAACTTGCAGCCGAGTTGCTAGAGGTTCCCGAACTGCTCGATGTTCCAAAACTGCTCGATGTCCCCAAACTGCTCGAAACCTTCGCGGAACTCCCCGCAGACGTCGAAGAAGACCCCTTGGAACCGCTGGATGCGCGGCCAGGGAAAACGATGTTGAAATCGTCTTCACAGGAATCTCCACAACTGGCCATCTTTTCCAGGTACCAGGAATAGAGCGAATCCGTACGTTCGATGCTATCGAGGTTCAGCATGGCCGGGCCAGATACGATTTCATTGCCCCAGTCATCCGAACCATCGTCACTACAAGACGCCACAAGCGCCAATACAACAGAGCCGAGCAGAATTTTTTTCAAAAAAACGTTATACATCGTTTTTTCTCCGCCTCACTAGTTGGAATAATTATTAGAGTAATTCACTTGGCGACAAGATATTTCCTTACTTACTCCCGCCGTATTCACTACCGTCACAGTCGGGCCATAAGTTCCCGGTCCCTCAGGAACCTGTATCGCCACGGTCGGATCATCGGGATCCGGTGTAACGTCGTCACTCCAAGTATATGTCAAGGGCATGGCGCCCGCGCTCGTACAACCGGCTACAGTCCAACGGAACTTGAACACATCTTCTGCACTTTGTCTTGGAACAGGATCCGGATCACCGCAAGAGCATCCCATAATAGCAGGAGGTCCCGGTGGCGCATCCTTCACAATCAGCGGAGAGCAATTTACAACCATTTCATATTCATCATCCCCCTTATTAAACGTCACAGAGGCGTTCACCACACCTGTTGCCGTAGGTGTCATTTCGGGATAAGCAATCATCGAAATCACTTCGGGTTCATTTTCACCTTCCGTAATCGTCCATTCATAAGTATCAACGGGTAAATAGCTGAACAGATATGACCATACAACGGTTTCACCCTGCGTAATTTCCGATTTATTCGGGCCGCATGTGGCGCTGTAAGCAGTAGCTTCCCGGCAAGTAGCATAATCAATATTTCCGTCCGTATTTTCTATCACGACACGCGGAGTAGCCCATCCAGCCATGGTGAAGGTTTTGGTAACAACAGAAGGATCCGTCGGGTCCGCCGTAAATCCAGAGGACCAATCATATGTCAGAGGAAGCGAATAGGGGCTTTCACAACCCGTTACCCGCCACTGGTAAACGACGCTTCCTTCGGCAACATTATTCGTAGAAGAAAGCAAGGTCGGGCCTTCGCACGAGCAATTTTTCACAGGGTCCTTTGCCACATAAACACTCGGGCAAGACACAGTAATTTCCGTATCAAGTCCCTTATTCAAAACAACAGAGGCATTGACATCGCCCGAAACCAGGAACGATGTCTCCATCGATGCGTCTGTACCCGTAGTTATCACCTCGCCATTTGTATTCGTAACAGTCCACAAATAGGTCTCCGGTTCATAATTGCCCGCATTCGAAAGCGACCATGTGACATTCTTTCCCTTGTTCACATAATCCGCAGATGCCTGACAGGAAACTCCATACACGACAGCCGGTCCACAGGTGAGTTCCTGTTTCGCTCCATAATCGTTACTTATCGTCACCTTCACCGTATAGGTTCCCGGAACATACGCCGATTTACTGGCTACCGTTTTGTAAGATGAAAAACCAAACTCAGGATCACTCACAGGACTGCCATCCGGCCTCGTTCCATTCACTTCCCATTCATAATCCAATTCATCTTCGTTCTCACAACCGGTCACTTTCCAGTCGAACATCACGTAATCATCCCACTCTTCGTCGATATTCGGAATATCCCCAGAAGTCGGGTTTCCGCAGGTACATCCCGTCACTGAGGGTGCAACCGTCAAATCGGCACAGGCGAGTGTCGTTTCCGTTTCCTCACCCTTATCTACGGTCAGGGCTGCAGATACCGTTCCCGCATTGGAATAAGTATATGTCGGACTCTGTAGATTGCTACTCTCGGTAACACCGTCCTGGTCCGTAATTTTCCATTCATAGGAACTTGCAGAAGACGGTTTCCCGTCGACAAAGAGAGTCCAAGACGCCTCTTCACCCTTGAAGACAACATTCGACGTATCGGTCGGGCCGCAGGTCGCACGACTCAACGTACACATGGTATCACCGGCAAAAAGGACCGCATAAGTAAGGTAGGGAGAAAGCGTATCGTCCAAGGTATAAGACGCGCTGGTTATTCCACTATACCATGTATAACGCGAATACATGAATGAACCATCGGCATTATAGTAATCATACTTGTCCGTCGCATTCATCGTGATATCCGTCGAGAAATGGCTCCCCGCCACAATCGACAAATCCACTGAAGGGATGTATGAAGAATTCGCACTACTCTCGTAGAACACCTTTATGGTCTTTCCGGTAAGTTCGCAACTGAACGACATTCCCCGGAATGCGAACACATTTTTGCATATGGGGGTCATATATTCGCCATCACTGTTGGTTACCACCACATAGGGGGCGTAATCTCCAGTCCGCGAGGTAGTTCCGACTCCGACAGAATCTTCGCCGACACCCCCGCTGGACCAGTCATAGGTAAACGGCCCTGCACCGCTACAACCTGTCACGGTCCATTCCGCTTTCGAATATTCATCCGGGGCAGACGTTACAATGTATTTCGCATCCGTCGAACATTCACAACCCGTTACTGGCGTCCCGTGCACGGTCACGCCCGTACAGACAATCGTATCGCTTTCAGATTCCATTCCCTCGTTCACGACCAGCTTGGCCTTGTGCCAGCCACCGTGATTGAAGGCAACCTTCGGAGAGACCTCATCGCTTTGCGAAGGATTGGCCACGTCGCCGAATATCCAGTTGAAGGTCTGCGGCGTACCGCCCAGGTTGTAGAAGGAGTAAGTGACAGCATCGCCCTTTTGAGCCGTAGTGACCGACGCCTTACAGATACCGCGCACCGGGGTGCCATCATCAATCGGCTTCGAAGAAGAACTCTCCGTTTTTGAGGAAGAAGAGACCGACGCAGAGCTTTCCGGCTTTTTCGAGGAAGAGCTGTCCTTGCCCTTAGAAGAGGAGCTGACCTTCGAAGACGAGCTGCCAGGCGTTTTCGAGGAAGAACTGACGGCGATGGAGCCGTTGTACCAGACGCCATCCTTGCACTCGTAAGCCTTCACCTTGCTTAGGACGTAGACGTACTTTCCACTCTTGGAACACGTAGGGAGTTCTTTTTCCGTGACAACGGTATCCGAGACACCCACCCACTTCTTGGAGGCACAGGCCATGAGGTTGCCGCCCATGACTACGGAGAGGGCGCCTTCCTTTCCGGCGTTGCAGCTCGTCAAGGAATCGACGGAAGCCACCGTATCTTGAATCATCGCACCGATAAAGCATTCGATATATTCCTCGTCCGAGAAAGACTTCCCGTGGGAATCGACCCAGGAACCGGCCCGGCAGGTATACACTTGCCTACCCGTAATCGAAAAGACGTTCGAACCTTCCAGTACCGCATCGCAGGCGCGGATATTGCAGACGCCGCCCACGACTTCTTCAATCATCATCCACGAATCGGGAACGCAGGCGTAGTACACCCCGGCGACATCGGCCACCTGTCCACGCAGGTCTTCGGAACAGGCCGGGAGTTCCTCGAGGGAACCGTATTTTTTCGCATCGAGAAGCGCGACTTCCTTGGTATAGACACTAGCATCGTCGTCGCTACAGGCAACCAGCGATAGGGTCAAGAATGCAGCACAAAGAAGCGCCACGGGGGTCGAAAGGATTTGCCTTGTCAAGGGCCACCTCCATTATTAAACTTATATTGCAAAAATATAATTTTTTTTTACACTTCTTTTTTGCTAACTTTGCGTCATGTTTGGCTTTTACCGACTCGCAGCTGTCTGCCCGACGCTCAAGGTGGCCGATACCGCCTTCAATACGGACGAAATCATACGCCTCGCCACCGAGGCTACCCAAAACGAAGCCGCCATCGTGGTGTTTCCGGAACTTTGCATTACCGGTTACACCTGTAGCGACCTCTTCCACCAGGAACTTCTGCTCGAAAAGAGCCTCGACGCCCTGAAAAAGATCGCGGCAGCCTTTACGGATAGCGATTCCGTCATCGCGGTGGGCCTCCCCCTCCGGATGTTCGGCAGCCTTTACAACTGCGCCGCGTTTGTACAGCGCGGGAAACTCGTAGCGGTGACGCCCAAGACACATTTGCCGAACCAGCGCGAATTCTACGAAAAGCGCCATTTTTCGAGCGGGCGCGATTTGCTGCGCGGCTCTTTAGGAACTGCCGCGGGATTTGGAACCGCAGGATTTGGAACTGCCGCTGGTTTTGGTGCCGCCGCGGGGGCCGTGATGTGCCCGATTGACGGGTTCGGCGACGTTCCGGTGACGAACTTCTTTACGGTGAATGCCGGGAAAGGCGGCTCGGAAGTCCGCGTGGGCGTTGAACTCTGCGAAGACCTCTGGACGGCGGTACCCCCGAGCGGGGAGCTCGCCCTCGCTGGCGCGAACGTCATCGTGAACCTTTCCGCAAGCGACGCGCTGGTGGGCAAGTGCGACTACCGACGCAACCTGGTGATGAACCAGTCGGCACGCTGCATGGCGGCCTACGTTTATGCCTCCGCGGGCGTACACGAATCCACGACCGACATGGTGTTCAGCGGGCACTTGATGATTGCCGAGAACGGCAGCATGATTGCCGAAAACAAGCAGTTCAACCGCGAATCGGAAATCGTCTATGCCGACGTAGACGTGGAGCGCCTGAACATGCAGCGCCTGAGCGAAGGATCGTTCCAGGACTTCGACAGCCGTAACGTCTATGCGCGCGCGGCGCGTTTCGATGGACTGCGCGGCATCGAAACGCTTAAGTACCGCTTTGTTTCGCCGACGCCGTTTGTACCGGGGAACATCGAAACGCGCGACAAGTCCAGCACCGAAATTTTTGGCATCCAGTGCGCTGGACTTGCGAAGCGACTCGAAGCGTCGCATTCGGCGCGCGCCGTGATTGGCCTTTCGGGCGGTCTCGATTCCACACTCGCCCTGCTCGTGGTCGCCGAGACATTCAAGCTTTTGAAACGCCCCGCCAAAGGAATCCTCGCGCTCACGATGCCCGGATTCGGCACCACCAAGAGGACCAAGAACAACGCGGTGACGCTTGCGGAACTTTTGGGCGTAGAGCTTAGAACCGTCGATATCCAGAAAGCCTGCCTACAGCATTTTGACGATATCGGGCACGACCCGAAAAAGCTTGACGTGACCTACGAAAACGTGCAGGCCCGCGAACGCACGCAAATATTGATGGATATCGCGAACAGCGAAGGCGGAATTGTCATCGGTACGGGCGACCTATCCGAAATCGCGCTCGGCTGGAGCACGTACAACGCCGATCACATGTCGATGTACGCCGTCAACTGCGACATTCCCAAAACGCTTGTGCGCCACATCGTAGACTGGTACGCCGACAACTCCGGAAACGAACTCAAGGCCGTACTCAAGGACATCCTCGACACGCCCGTTTCGCCAGAACTGTTGCCCGCCGATGCAAGTGGCCAGATTGCGCAGAAAACGGAAAGCATCCTCGGCGCCTACGAAATCCACGATTTCTACCTGTACCATTTCGCCAAGTACGGAGCAAAGCCCGAAAAGCTCTTGTTCCTCGCGAAGTACGCCTTCGCGGGCAAGTTCAGCGACGACGAATTGAAGAAGGCCCTGGCCGTATTCGTACGCCGGTTCTTCACGCAGCAATTCAAGCGCAGCTGTATTCCCGACGGCCCCAAGGTCGGAACCATATCGCTATCGCCACGCGCCGACTGGCGCATGCCCAGCGATTCAAGTTTCAGCGATTGGCTCTAGGCCTTGTGCGCCGAACCGAGAAGGCCCTTTTCAAGGGCTTCCTTGGCGTGGTACGTAATGATGATATCGGCACCGGCGCGCTTGAACGCGAGCAGGTTTTCGCGGATAACGGCATTCTCGTCAATCCAGCCCATCTGCGCGGCGGCCTTCACCATGGAATATTCACCGCTTACGTTGTACACAGCCACCGGGACGTTGCTGATTTCGGCCGTCTGGCGTAGAACGTCCAGGAAAGCGAGGCCCGGCTTCACCATCACGATGTCGGCGCCTTCTTCGATGTCGAGTTCCACCTCGCGCAAGGCCTCGCGACCGTTGCGCACGTCCATCTGGTAGCTCTTGCGGTTGCCGAAATGCGGAGCGGAATCAGCCGCATCGCGGAACGGACCGTAATAGGCACTTGCGAACTTCGCGCTATACGCCATGATCGGCGTATTCTGGAATCCATGCGCATCGAGGCATTCGCGGATAGCCGCCACACGGCCATCCATCATGTCGGATGGGGCCACCATGTCGGCACCGGCGACAGCATGCGAAAGCGCCGTCTTCGCGAGCAGCTCCAGCGTCGGATCGTTATCCACGTCGCCATCCTTCACGATCCCGCAATGCCCATGGCTCATGTATTCGCACAGGCACACGTCGGTAATCACGTACAGTTCCGGGAACGCCGCCTTGATCGCACGCACGGCACGCTGCACGACACCGTCGTCATCGTAGGCACACGTCGCCATTTCGTCCTTATGGTGCGGAATGCCGAACAGCAAGATAGACTTGATCCCAAGCGCCACGCACCATTCCAGTTCCTTCAAGATTTCATCGATAGAGAAACGGAACTGCCCCGGCATCGATTTGATTTCTTCCTTGATGCCCTCCCCTTCCACCACGAACATCGGGTAGACAAGAGAATCCGGGTTCACGACGGTCTCCGCAACCATGTTACGGATGGTTTCATTCTTGCGCAGGCGACGAGGACGAATAATCATATTTTTCTCCTTACATTTCTCAATATAATATAAAAAAGGGCCTCCCCGAAGGAAGGACCCTAAAAACAGGCACCTGCCCGAAACGTGGTTTTAATCACACTTCGCTTTTATTTAAAATCGCGTTCGACCTGTTCGAGGCCCTCGGCCCATTCGGTCTGGATTTTCTGCTTGAGCTTCTTGGCAAGCGAGGGGGCGCGGCCCTGCGTAGAGACCGTTACCGCGATATTTTCGCCAAAATCCATACGGGCAGGCACGATGAAATCGCCATCGAGGTAGTCACAGGCGTTGTTGACCAGGATGCGGCGGGCGCGGGCGTCGTTAGAAACCTGCGCGTTTACGGCGGGCTGATCGGTGCAGATAAAGACCATGAAGATGCCGCGGAGGTCGAGCGGCTCGTAGGGACGGTTGATTAAGACGAGAGACGAAAGACGAGAGACGAGAGAAAATTCTGGATCGAACTGCGGGGCGACAACGGTAATGCGGGCCCCCGTCGGGAGGAGCGTCTTGACCTTGCGCAGCGCAATGCGGCCACCGCCCACCACGAGGACGTTCTTGCCCTCGAGATTGACTTCGATGGAGAAGAGGTTCGAGCTATGGGCACGCTCCTGCGGAGCTTTGAGGTGTGAGGTCGCGCCTACGGCGCTTTGAGGATTTTCAATTTGGGCATTGCGGACGCCGGCGACAACCATGCTTGCAAATTCTTTCCAGTCACCGAGGCAAGGCATCAACGTAATGGGAATCTGTGGGAATTCTGCTTGCAATTTCGCCACCACGCGCGGCACATCGTTCTTGGAATGCTGACCGTTCAGCAAGAGGAACGGCAGGAGCGTCACCGACTCCACGTCTTCACGCAAAAGCGTGCGCAAGTCGTTTTCCAAATCCAGAAGGCTCGTACTCGCCACGCGCGTACCGGGCATATCGTGATGAAGGCGGTCGAGAATGGTCTCGAAGCCCTTATAAGCACCGGGTAGAATGCAATGATGCGCGATAATCAGGATGGCTTTCATGGAAATGTGGAATGTGGAGTGTGAAATGTGAAATTATGATTTCTGAGAATAATAGTCAACAATTTTCTTGACGAGGGAATCCATGGTCGTCTCGTCGGAGGTGACGGTATTAAAGCCGTGTTTGCAGGCAGCGGCTTCCGTCATGCGGCCAATGCAGAAGGAGGTTTGAGGTATGGGGTCGCTCCCGTTGGTCGCTTTCAGGCATGGGGTCGCACCTGCGGTGCTTTGGGGCATCAGTTTGACAAAATTTTCGACGGCGCTGGTGCTGGCGAATACGACGGCATCGGCGCTGGCGACCGCTTCTCGCTTCCATTCGGGGAGTTCTGACACGGGGAGCGTCTCGTAGACCACCCAGCGGGTCGCTTGCGGGAGGAGTTTGAGCAGGGTGTCGTCGGCGAGATTGCCTTGAAGGAGGAGAATGCGAGGTATGGGGTATGAGGTCGCACCTTCGGTGCTTTGGGGTATGGGGTTCAATGCAGCCAACAGTTTCCCGAGGCCTTCGCCGGTGTGGTCTTCGGGCACGTAATCGCAGCGGATGCCGTATTCCAGCAACTTCTTTTCGGTAATCTTCCCCACACTCGCAATCTTCTTGCCGGCAAGGATGCGGATGTCGTTACCCGAGGCGAGCAGCTGTTTGAAGAAGCTTTCCACACCGTTCGTACTCGTGAAAGCGAGGATATCGAAGTTCGCGAGAGAGCTAAAGTCGGCAAAAGAGATCCCCGCCTTCGCGGGGATGACATCCCTAGTTTCAATCATCGGGGTTTCGATGACTTCGGCACCGAGGGCAGTGAGACGGGCGGAAATTCCGCTAGCCTGCTTGGCGGCACGCGTCACCACGAGGCGCTTGCCCGAAAGCGGCAAATTCTTTTTCCAGGCGAGAGACTTGCCAAGTTCCACGACGCCGCCCATGATCGTAATCGCGGGAGCGGTCACGTTCTCGCGGATGATGGTCTCCCCCGCCGTTTCAAGCGTCGCCGTTACAGTGCGCTGGTACGGAGTCGTCCCCTTCTCGATAAAGGCGAGAGGGGTTTTCGGGTCCTTGCCGCATTCCATCAGGCGCTTGGCGATAAAGTCCATGTTGGCGATACCCATCAGGAAGATGAGCGTGCCGGGGCACTTGGCGAGCGTCTCGAAATCCAGGGAGAGATTGACATCTCTCTCGTCTCTCGTCTGTAGCGAGCTTGCGAGCGTTCTCTCGTCTAACTTCTCATGCCCCGTGATGATATGGAAGCTCGTTGCGATGCCGCGGTGACTTACAGGAATACCCGCGTAAGCCGGCACCGAGATTGCAGAGGTAATGCCAGGAACGACCTCAAATTCTACGCCGGCAGCGACAAGCTCCAAGGCTTCTTCGCCGCCGCGCCCGAACACGAACGGGTCACCGCCCTTGAGGCGCGCAATCACGCCACCGGGAAATTCACCGGCGAACTGCACCAACAGCTTGTTGATTTCGGACTGTTTGACCTTGTGGTGCGTCGGCATCTTGCCCACATCGACCATCTTGGCTTTCGGATTGCAGAATCCGAGAATCGCGGGCGAAACGAGACGGTCATAGACCACCACGTCGGCCTTCTCAATGATTTCCTTGCCGCGGAGCGTCAGGAGCCCCGGGTCACCAGGACCCGCACCGATCAGATAGACTTTTCCAAAACCGCTCATCCGTAGACCTTCATTATAGCTGTTCGCGAATCTTGCCCGCGAGTGCGATTCCCGCTTCACGCGCCGCTTCGACCGTTCCAACCGGGCAAAGGTGCTCCGCACGCAACAGGCGCTGGCTCCCTTCGTCCCAGTAGATTCCGCGGATTTTCATTGTTTGCGTACCATTTTGAATTTGCGAATCATTCGCAAATTCAGCAAAACTCGCCACCGGGAACTGGCAGCCCGCATTGAGAGCCTTCAAGAAGGCCATTTCGGCCACGGCGATGGAGTATGTCGGGGCGTCGTTTACACGAGAGAGGATTTCAGCAGGACTGGATCCTTCGTCGCTACACTCCTCAGGATGACGTTTCGCGACCTGCGCATTATCAGCCAGCGTCTCAATCGCCAAGATGCCCTGACCGGAGGCGGGCAAAACCTTGTCCGTATCGAAATATTCCGTCACCTGGTCGGCTAGGCCCATACGCTTGAGGCCGGCCGCCGCAAGCACGACGCCGTCGAGTTCCTCGAGCTTGGAAAGGCGCGTCTGGATGTTCCCGCGGATTGGCACGTACTCGATGTCGGGACGCAAAGCCTTGAGCTGCACCACACGGCGGATGCTGCCGGTGCCGATACGGGCACCAGTGGGCAAATCCATGAACTTGGTGCCAGATGCACCTCCGCGGGCAATAAACGCATCGCGCGGGTCTTCGCGGCGCATGACCGCGGCAAGCTTGAATTCCGGCAGGACTTCGGCCGGCATATCTTTGAGGCTATGCACCGCGATATCGGCGCGGCCTTCAAGCAGAGAGACTTCGAGTTCCTTGATGAACACGCCCTTGCCGCCGAAGCTCGCCAGGGACTTGTCGAGCCTTCGGTCGCCCTCGGTCGTCATGGTGACGAGTTCGTAGGCAAGGCCCGGATTAGCCGACACGAGGGCGTCGGCGACCAACTTCGTTTGCGCCACGGCAAGGGCACTCTTGCGCGTCGCGATTCGGAGCACGCTAGACATGGCTACCCTCCAGGCACTTGAGGAAAACTTTCACATCTTCGGGCGCATTTTCCGCCTTCACCTTGTACAGGTAATCGTTTGCCATCTTTTTGGCGAACCGCTCGTACATCATGGCAATGCGCTCACGGTCCGCTTCGGGCAAGCCGGGCATCGAACGCAAAAGCTTTTCGGACTCCTCGTTCGCAGTCGCGACCATCCTGTCGGCAATCACGCGGATATCCTTCGCGATATCGTCCATGCCGTACCACTGCAAAAACTCGTCGATGCCATCTTTCAAGATCTTCTGCGCAGCCTCGAGTTCCACCATACGCAGGCGGCGGTTTTCCGAGACAATCTTTTCAAGGTCATCGACGCAAACGTACTGCACGCCGGGCAAATCCCCGATACTCGATTCCGCATTGCGCGGGCTGCCGAGGTCGATTATAAGGCGCTTAGATTCTATCGCTCCGCCCTGCTCCGCTCCAGAATGACAAGCGTTTTCAAATTCATCCTTCGTGATAAGCGGTTCCTGGCAGATGCTGCACAGGATGACCACGTCGCACTTGCCAAGCACCTTGTAGCGGTCTTCCAGCCGAACGGGAGTAAGCACGTCCGCATACTTTTCGGCATTGGCAAACGTCCTGCTGCTCGCAAAGATGTTCGTCGTGTATTCCTGCACGTACTTGAGCATCAGCGAGCCCATCTCACCAAGGCCAACGATATAGACCGTGCGATTTTCCAGGTCGTCGAACGTCTTCTGCACCTGCTTCATCGCGAGGAACGGGATATTGCAGCTGAGCTTGCTCAGGTTCGTTTCCGTCTTGATGCGCTTGGTGGTGTGTATCGCCCCCTGGAACAGCTTGTTGAGGCTGTTGCCCGTGGCATGCAGCTGGTGCGCCGTCTCGTAAGCGCGCCCCATCTGGTGCAGAATCTGATCCTCGCCCACCGCCACGGAATCGAGCCCGGCGCAAACGTTCATCACATGGTGAACCACGTCTTCGCCCGACTTGAAATAGAAGAACTTCACAAAATCGTCATACTCCTGATGGGCCAGCCCACATACGTAACGCACGAGTTCCGCCTCGCCGATTTCGCGGTCGGAGGCCACGTAGACCTCGGTGCGGTTGCATGTCGCCAGAATCAGGAGTTCGTCAAACGGCGAATGGCCGAGCGCATCCGTCTTCACATCCATCGGGATGTAGAACTTCTCGCGGATTGCAATTTCGGCCACCTTGTGGCTCATGCCGGCCATGTAAATCTTGCGCATGGCTCAAAGATAGAAAAAATCAATGTGGCGGTTCGGCACAACAGGAGATGCCACTGACGGCAATTACGTTAAACGAGCCAGTCGTACTATCCGCCTGTTGAATCTTGAACCGGATTGTCGAAAGATTTAAAGACGCATCGTCACCCGTGACCTTGGCCTTGCCCCAACCGGCCTGTTTGAAGCCTGCCCACGAAGTGCAAACTTCTTGAGCAGTTTCACTCTTCGGAAGGGAAACGAACGGGTAATCGTAACCGATAGCTTCATCAATTTCATCATTGAAACCAAGTTCAAGGACCGCTGAGGCCGTACTCGTGTACGTAATACAAATCCCACCTGCCCTAGAAACATCAGCAAGAATAGGTTGCCCATCAGCATCGGTTCCAGCGACATAGAACGCCGCACCGACATAGGGTTTATATGGCAAAGTATCCTGATTCAGTACAAAATTTGCACAGAAACCCTCACAGGTTTCAATAATCGATACATAGTTTTCTTTTGTGTACTCCATGCCGTCATGGAAAATCACTTTAGATTTTCCGCCATCGAAATTGTCATCTACCGGGAACCAATATCGAGATTCCTCCGGAATATCATTATTGCACCCGACAACAACCGTATCGTGAGCATACCCATACCATGAAAAATATCTACAAACAGGGACATCGAAGTCTATCAATTCATCTAGAAGATGATTCGTAATCCACCTCCTGTAAGAAGACGACGATTCCTGCACCGATGAAGAAGAAATACTTGCCGAAGACTCGGTTGAAGAAGAAAGACTATTCGAAGAAAGATCAACCACAGAACTATTCGTGGGAGCATCACCCACCTCAGTAATAGAACTGCTGCTTCCATCCGAGGAATCTGTACAGCCGGCAATCAAGGCAACCGCGATAACCAAACAATAGAATTTACGCATGGCTCAAAGATAGAAAAAGAAAAATCCCCGCTTTCACGAGGATGACATAACAAACATTGCTTATTTGCAAGTTCCAAGAGGGCCAACAGAAAAAAGTTCGAATGAAGCGTTCTCTTCAGAATCGGGACGAGCAAATTGGAACTCTATTTTTTGCGCAATGGTTAAAGCCTGATTAATATCGACCGGATTCTTTGACCATCCTCCTAGGCTGAATTCACTCCATGGCAAATTCAAAGTAGAAGCGGAGAATGTTTCAGGTAAGATATACCTTGGCCTATCATAGTTATGATTTTCCTCACCCACAAAGGCCACCATAAACCTAAGTGGTGTCGTAGATTTATAGGACACACACAGGCCACCCCATGGAGTAGCGTCAAGCACGTTATCAAATTCAAAGCCTATGGCTAAATAAGGTAGTATATAGTCATTACCTCGCTTAATTTTAGGACCCAACTGATAAGATCCAGCAATCGTCGAATACGCTTTAATTAAGCTTTCAAAATTTGCTTCAGAACTTCCATCTTGCCATGTAAATTTGGATTCACCGCCATCAGAGGCATCCGAATAAGAATACCAAGAAACGCCCCCATTAATAGACGCACTTCCTTGCTCAAAACACCAAAAGGCATCCCCACAAGGATTTTTAACCTCATTACCAGCAGTTTCCTTAAATTCGTCGTAAGCGCTTTCAATTTCTCCGCTGTAATCCGTACAGGCCAACATGGCCAACATAAGCGGGATCGAGATATAGAGGATAAACTTTTTCATACCTACCTCAGAATACAAAAGAAAGCACGACACCCACGCCACCCAGTGTCGCAGCACCGATACCAATCAATCGATTTCGCTGATACTTCTTGGCATTGTCGCTATGCTCGGAGTACTGACTGTCATCGCCCTGCGCGAGTTCGTCGTCAAAGTCCTCCTTTTCACTCTTCGCCTTGTTATCAAAGAGCACAGCCACGGCAGCACCGCCCACAAGCACCGCCGCCGAAATCGCGAGCGGGATCCAGTGGATTCCGGACTTTTTACCGTCACCTTCCGCAGCCTTAGCAGCCGCCTCTTCCGCAGCCTTCTGCTTTTTCAACTCGTCGACGCGGTCACGTTCTTCCTGCAAGGCCTGTTCCAGTTCCGCCGCATCGTTCTTCAACGCGAGGGAATCTTCGGCCGTCATCGTTTCAGATTCATCCGGACTTGCCTGGACAACTTCTTCCGGCAACTTTTCGGAATCCCAAACCCAGCGGCCAATCATTTCGGGCTTCTTGAGCTTGGTGAACGTCTGGCGGCCCTTGAACGTTTCGATGTTCGCGTCGGCCGGCTGATTCAAGATAGCCTTCTTGTTCTTGATATCGAACCTCAAGATAGAAGAACCCTTGTCTGCGGACAGAGTCTTTTCGAACAGGCTGACGCCGTTCAGATAGTACGCACCCTTCATGGGGCGGCGCATATCGACGCGGATTCCCAGGACCTTCTTGTTGACCATGAGTTTCACGTTGGAACCGGCCTTTCTGAGGGAGTCGTTCTTCGCCTTGAGCGACGCGATAAATACCGGGGCGAATTCCTCGCCGGTCTGGCGCAAGATAATCCCGCCGCACTTTTCAATCCAGAGGTTAGCGAGGCGCTGCTGCTGGTTCAGCTTGGCCGGGTCGTAACCGAGAGAAAAGCGGAACTCGGCGTCAAAATCACCTTCGAAGTTTATCGGTTCCAAATACATGTTGCCCTGGAGGCGCAACAGCTGGTCGCGGCTGACAATGATGCTCGTCAAGGCGTCAGTACAGCTCGCCAACTGGTGGATTCTTTCCTGCAGGTTCGTGGCCATATGCATCGATCCCAGGCGGATTTCCCCAGTCAATTCCATATACTTGTTTTCGAAGGCGGGTAGTTCTACTTCATAGAAGTGTCCGCAAGTCGTATCCAGGACTTCGTTGATCGAGACGGAGGCGCATCGGTCGTTCATCTCGGCAATATAGTTCGCACGCTTCAAGAGGGAATCGACCCCGGCATTGGAGCCACCGGCCATGGTCTGCAAGGTTTTCAAGTCGTCACGCAAGGCACGGATATCTTCGGAACTCTTGATGAACACGGAAATCGTCGCAGAGCTGTCGGTGCCGATGGGCTTTGGGGCCTCCTGCTGCATCGTATTGGCCGCCTGGGGCTGAGCCTCCGCCGCCGGCTGCAACGCACTGGCCGGCTGTGCTTGTTCGGGCTTCAGGGACTCCGCCGCCGCAGGTTGTGCCGTCTGTGAAAAAACAAACGAAACGGCAATCAATACAAAAAAGAACAGACGATTCCAAATCATGGGATTATCCTTAAAAAAGACCTATCCATAAAATAGTATTAAAATAAGTTTATTGGTTGTCTTCAATCCATTTATAACGTTTTTTCATCCAATCTTTCATATCATCTACCGCCTCCCGGTAGGTGTCGTAGGGGGCCTTGAGCGCCCAATTTTCCTTGTTCTGAAGGACTGGCCAGCGTCGGTACTCGTTATCGATTGCTTTCCGGATGATTTTTTCGTATACGGGGATGCTGTCGATCAGCGCCTTGAATTCGCGGCGGTGATCTTTCCAATACGAACGGGCCCGGTGTTGAACGACCGAATCCTTGAAAATGAGCCGGTTCCAGCGGTAACGGCGGATATACCAGTCGTCCGGCCCCTGGTTTTCTTCATACGATTCATTACCGAAGGCAAGGTCGAAATCCCAAAGCGGGCCAAAATGGATGGTTCCCCCCTTCTCCCACGTCATGAAGATGCTTCGCGAAAAATTGCCATCTTCGTTCTTCGAGTATTCCTGAACCCAGTAATAGAGCAGGTAATCGTCCAAATCAAACCACTTCTCGATATGGTTGTCCGAGTTCCATATCAACGTGGAAAGGAAATGCTCGACATCGTTCAAGTGGTCCAGCAGCATCTTCTTCGATGATTCCGAAAGGTTCTTGGGGGACTTGATATGGAAGGAGTTTCCGCCATTCGAAGTCACGTAGGGCGGGTCGAGCTTCTTGGAGCCTTCCCTCTCGAACAGGAAGGACGAATCGTTTTCCGCGATGTTCACGCGGTTCTTGGCGACCTTCACCGTTTCGGCGAGCAGGTAAAGCCCCATGTACTTGCGGTTCAAATAGAGTTCCACGAACTGCATCTTGGGCGTAAACTTCGCGCCCAGCCATTCCGAAAGGCGCGTCATCATGTAATTGCGCAGGTGCGTCTTGTCGCCGAAATTCGCTATCAGCGCCCAGTCGCGGTTTTTCGGCATACCGAGCAGCGAAACCTTCTCGTCGAATTCCAGCTTCATGCCGTACTTGGGCATCTTGAAACTGGAATTGCCACGGCCACGGACGGTCAGTTTCAGGACATCCGTTTCGGGAACCGTATCCCCGTATATCTGGAAGTATGAACTGAATTCCGTCTCCCGGTCTCGCAGTTCCCTAAAATCTTCCGTTTCGATGACAACGCGCGGGAGACCCGCATACGGGTAACGGGAATCGTCGAGCATCAGGTAGTCCGGATCGCTTTCGGGAGTTTCCCAAAAACAGCCCCCCAGGAGGAGCGCCGCAAGGACCAGGAATCTTGGCAGACAAATTCTCATATTATCACTTTTTTGAATATAATAAAAAAGTTACGCAGAAATTCATATATTTATGACGACATGAGAATCGCGCCCTGGATCGTATTTGCCCTGAGCCCCCTTGTCGCATGGGGAGCGGAACTGCTGCGCCCTGTCGAAACGCCGGCCACGCGCATTCAAGTCCTGGGAGTCGCGGAACTCGATGACGACGTATACAGCGGCGACATGGCCGTATCGCTAGAATACGCCCCCATCAGGGCGTTCAGCATCTACACCGATTTTTCTTACCGGTTCCTGAGCTACAGCTACGAATACTCCACCGAGGGCTACATCCACAACTACTGCAACCTGCACGTGAACGGATTTAACGAAAGCTACGTCGGCGCAAAGTTCTTTTTCCTCCCGAACTTCGGACTGAACTTCAACTGGCGTACGCCACCGGGAGACGGCTCGCAGCAGAACCGCTTCCACCGCATGAACATGGAGCCGTTCACAATCTTACGCATTTCGCGCGACCTCATCGTAGGAACGTCATTGCGGTACAACTCGTCCATCGAAGAAGACAACTACAAGCCCGGAGACGAAATCGGATTCAAGGCGTCTTTCGTGTGGCAACTCGGCTGGAACGATTCGCTCCATACGGGATGGAGGCTCTCGGAAGCCTTCCTTTACCAGGCCCGCTTCGAGGAATCCGAAAACAAGAACCTCGCAAAGCCTTACAGCAAGATGAAGGACAAGTACCGCGGCATGAAAATCGGTTTCGACGCCTCGCGGTATTTCAACCTGTTCGGCCTCCCCCTCGGTATCGGCCTCAACTACGAAATCCACAAGGGAACGCTTTTCGGGTTCGAGACGGGGCACCGCCTGGGCATCTACCTACAGGCCTGGAATTGATTTTTAGACGAAGAAGGCGAAGCTCGTCTTCTTGAGTTCGCGTACGGAATTGAGGACAGCGTAATCGGGATTACCGATAGACTCTGCGGCTTCCTTGATGTGCTGTTCGAGCTCGGCAGCGGACTGCGCATGCATCATGGCATATAGCGTGTACGGGAAACCTTCAAAGGCGGGGCGTTCGTAGCAATGGGAAATGTAGGGCTTTTGTGCGAGGACAGCGCCGGCTGGCTTATTCGGGACTGGATCCTTCCCCCCTACGGGGGTCAGGATGACGTCGCCTGCATCGGTCTTGAAACATATCATCGCATTGTGCGCGAAACCGGCGTCTTGATGGCGGAGGATAGCCCCGAAGCGGCGCATTCTCTTTTGGGCGAGATCGTCTCGGAGTTCCTCGTCAGAAACACCCCAGTCCTTGAAAGGCGTGAGCGTGTGCGGGATATCGGTACAGGCAATGCGAATGCGGGCGCGGTCGGAAGAGGACAAAGCGAGGATTTGTGTAGACCTCGGGCCTGGATCCTTCGACTTCGGGCTACGCCCTCCGCTCAGGATGACACCACTGTCTACTGGCGCGCCAGCGCCCCCCATCACCGTGTTTATCTTGAACTTCTTTGTCGCGGAGAGAATATGCACGTCGTGCAGGTCCGTGCTTGCGCAAAGGCCGTCCACAACCTTGCGGATTTCATCTTCGGACTCGGCGATGACGGTAAACCACACGTTGTATTCGTGGGAGCGGACGTAGTTATGCGTAATGGCCGGGACCACGTTCACCGCAGCAGCGAACTTGTCGAGGGCGGAGTCATCTGCAGCGCCAGTCGCGACCGTCGGCACCTTGCCCGCGCAGAGTCGCGAAATAAAGCCCAACTTCTTAGAATCGTACACGCCACCGATGCGGCGGATAACGCCTGAAGTGCGCAGGTTCTCAACCGCTTCAAAGACCGCCAGTTCCGTGACGGCCTCGCCCCGTGCGTTCAACATGTCCGCAAGCACCTTGTACGGGCGCTCTTCCAGCGGGAAGGCATCCTGAATGACAGAGAGAAGATGCTGTTCAAGTTCAGTCATATTCAATGTGAAGTGAGGAGTAAAAAGTTGATTGATGATTGATAATTGATGATTTCACATCATCCATTATCCATTATCAATTATCCATTAATCTCCTCGTCGGTCAAGTAGCAGGCCGGGTCCTGTTCCCAGAAGTCGCCGGTCACGGCCTCGGCACGGGTGCGGAAGTTACCGTTGCAAAGGTTCAGGTAGGCGCACTTGGGGCAGCGTCCCTTCAAAATCGACTTGCGGTTCTTGAGGCCCGCCATAATCGGGTTGGATTCGTCGCTCCAGATTTCGCCGAAGCTGCGCTCGCGCACGTTGCCGAGCGTGATGTACTGCGTGAACTGGTCGGGGTGAACGTTCCCGATGCTGTCGATGTTGCCGAACGCCATGCCGCTGCGGTTGCCACCGTTACGCTGGATAAGTTCCAGCACCTTAGCTGCACGGGCCGGGTCTTCGCGCTTCATGCGCAAATACAGGTAGACGGCGTCGGCATGGTTGTCGACGGTCAGGATTTCCTTGTCGATACCGCGCTTCTTGAAGTCAAGCGTACGGTCGATAATCAAATCCATCGCCTTGCGGCTTTCTTCGTGGTTCAAGTCGTTTTCGACCATCGCGGAACCGCGCCCGCTGTAAACCAAGTGATAGAAGCACACGCGGTCAATATTCTCGCTTTCGAGCAAGTCGAAAATCGCATTCAAGTCCTGCACGTTATAGCGCGTAATCGTAAAGCGGAGTCCCACCTTCTGGCCGGTCGCCACGCAGTTGCGGATACCGCGGAGAGCAAGCCTGTAGGCGCCCTCCTTGCCACGGAACTTGTCGTGCGTCGCTTCGCAGCCGTCCAAGCTGATGCCCACGTAGCCTACGCCCATGTCCTTGAGTTTCTTGGCGACATCTTCGGTGATGCAAGTGCCGTTCGTACTGATGGTCGGGCGGATTCCCTTGCTTGCCGCATAGTTCGCAAGTTCAAAGAAGTCCGGACGCAAGAGCGGTTCGCCACCGCTGAAAAGGATTACCGGCACCTTGAAATCGGCCAGCTGGTCGATGAGGGCGATTCCCTCTTCGTGAGAAAGTTCGTTCTGGTACTTGATGGCCTCGGAACGGGCGTAACAATGTACACAGCTCAGGTTACAGGTCTTGGTGCAGTTCCACACCACCACAGGGCCGCGACCGGGTGCCACACCGTTCTTGCATTCGTGGGCGCGCGGTTCGTAACGCAGCTGGTCACCGTAGTTCGGGGTATCCATCAGGAGCTTGGTAATGCTGATCATGGGCACAAATATAGAAAAGATGGCAAAATTAATATATATTAAGGGAAGAACCTTTTTGGGGAGCGTGATATGAAAACAAAAAGACTGTTTCTTTTCTTGGGTCTGTCGATTTTCCTCGCGGCTTGCGGTGATGACAATTCCTCTTCTGCCTCTACGGAACAAGACGATACCATCACGACTTCTTCGGCTTTGCCCGAATCCTCCAACGAATCGCCCACTTCCAGCAGTTCCGCTGCCGAGTCGAGCAATACCATCAACGAATCCAGCAGTTCCGAGTTGCTGGTCTTGGACGCAAGGGGCTTCGATTGGGATGGCATCGTGGGCGAATACACAATACATACAGGTATCGCAGAAGCCGAATGGTATATGTTTAACGATTCCGCAGAAGGGGGACTCTCCACTATAACCTGGCCGGTCCCACTCGGCAATGAATATACCAATGACTCCCTCGATCCGGTTATTTACGAATGCGGAGGATTTTGCGGCACCTTTAACCTGAATCAAGGATCCATGGACCACAAGCCGTATGTCGGAGTGGGCTTCAACCTTGCCGGTTCAAAAGCCCTTCCTGTAGATGCAACCAATATGTGGGTACTCCTTATCTGCTACACGTCCGATGTTCCTATCACTCTCGAACTCGTCCTCGATAAAGAGACAGAAGCCGCCATCGATCATGACCACCCCTATGTCATCCTTCCGAAGCAATCCTCTGACAAAGAAGTCTACGTCAGCACAGACAGTTTGAGACAGGCCGGCTGGGGCAAAACCATTTCCATAGACGAAGCCCTAAAATCAGTGGTTTCTATCCAGTTCAAAATACAAGCGGACGACAGCACGACCGGCATGTTCACTATTAAATATATCATCGGTAACCCCAGCTACGCCGTCCCATAAAAAAACGCCCCACCCGAAGTGGAGCGTTTTCAAATCATTAAGGAGTTTTACTTATCAGCAGCGAATTTCTTGGAAGCAGCCTTGACCTTCGGGTCGT
>CACXKY010000004.1 GCA_902768325.1 Fibrobacter succinogenes | reverse complement strand
AGGAAGGCGAGACGACATTGACGTTGAAGGTGAAACACCATGACCATGCCGATGCACGTACGCCCGAAATCCGCGTCGTGGTGGACAAGGCCTTGAAGGCGGAAGAATGCCCCTTCCAGGAAGACGAAGATGAAGACTAGCCTTTTAGGGGTAGCGTTGGGGAGCCTACTTCTCGGGGGCTTCCCTGTTTTGGTTTGGGCGGAAGATTTTGTACAGGATTTGGGGAGTACGACGGTCGAGGCAGAAGAGCCTTCGCAGGCGTTGCTTGACGGTTTGCGCGAAGATGATGTTTTGAAAGGCGCGCGGCTCGAACGCGAGGTTTCGACGACGATTGCGGAGACGGTGCGGAACGAGCCCGACGTGGCGATAAGTTCGATGGGGCCTGCGGCAGCACGGCCGGTAATCAAGGGACTGTCGGGGAGCCATGTGGAAGTGACGGAAGACGGCGCTTTCAGCGGTGATATGAGCGCGACATCGCCCGACCATGCCGTGGCTTCGGATGTTTTGACGGCGCAGCGGTTGCGCGTGTTGCGTGGGCCGCGTGTTTTGTTGCATTCGTATGCGGCTGCGGGTGGCGTGGTGCAGGTGGAACGTGGCGATATCCCGTTCAGCGATTCGCTGTTCCACGGTTATGTGTCTTGGTATGCCGAGAGCGGGCAACCGGGTTATGCGGCGGCCGCGGGGGCGCATGCGTATGCGGCGGGGCTCTCGGTAAAGGGCGAACTTTCGGGGCGGCGCATGGGCGATATGGATACGCCTGGCGGCAAGCTCAAAAATACGGATGTCGAGAACGGGAGCGGTGCGGTGGGGGCCGCCTACGGGCTCGGGCGTTTTCGCGTGGGGGCGTCTTACCGGTGGTTCGAAAGCGATTACGGCATCCCGGGCGGTTTTATTGGCGGCCACCCGAACGGGGTGGATATCGGTTTGTGGAAATGCGACTTGACGTTGCGTGGGCTGTACCTGCCCACGGGGGCGCCGCAAGATACGTTAGACGTGACGGTGCGTATAAACCGCTACCATCACAAGGAATATGAAGGAGAAGCCGTGGGGGCTGAGTTCGCCGTGAATCAGGAGGGATTCCGTTTGGAAAAGGTAATGGCGAATCTCGGCCCCCTTTTTGGCGTGCGTTTGGGTGCCGACGTGGACCGGCGATCGGTGGAGATGGGCGGTTACGTATTCACGCCGCCAACGCGCTCGTATGGCGTTTCGATGTTCGCGGTCGCGAGTGCGGGCGGGTGGCGCGGTATGGAGATGACTTTTTCGGGGCGGGCCGGAGGGGCGTTCTTCCGCCCGCGCGAAAGCGTAGTCGCGGATAAGGAATCTATCGAGGACCGCAATTTTGCTTTGTGGGCGGCGGACGTGGAGTTCTCGCAGCGCGTCGGGGCGGGCAAGTTCTTGACGCTAGATGTTTTCCGGACGACGCGGGCCCCGACGATCGAGGAACTGTATAACCAGGGCCCGCACCTCGCGGCGTATACGTACGAACGCGGTTACCACAAGCTGGACGCCGAAAGCGGTTACGGAGCGGAACTGGAGTACCGCGATTACGGGGAGGTGCTCTGTTGGCGGGCGTCTGCGCACGGCACGTGGTTCTTGAACCACCTCGCCCCGCGCGCGACCGGCGATACCAACTGGTCGCAACTGCTGCCGGTGTACCGCGTGCGGGGCGACGAGGCCCTGCTCGTGGGGGCGAGCGGAACGGTGGAGACCGTGGCCGAGCAGGGCCTCCGTGCCTCCGGTTCGGCAAGCTACGTGCGTGGGGTGTTCCGCGACAGAGACTGGGGAGATATGCCGCAGATTCCGCCGTTCAAGTTCCACGGCGAGCTTGGCTACCTCTGGCCGCATATGAGCCCGTCTGTTTATGCCGATTTCGCGCTTGCACAAAATTTCGTTGACCGCTATGAAGAAACGACCCCTGGCTATGTCACGTTCGGTGCAATTCTCGAAATCCGCTGGACGCTCGCCTTGGCGCATTACAGCCTCGTTTTCCGAGCCGACAACCTGCTTGACGAAGATATCCGCAATCACCTGTCGCGCCTTAAATCCGTGATGCCCGAAAAAGGGCGCAGTTTCAGCGTGCTCGCGAAGGCGGAATTTTAGTTTTTTGCAATATGGGGTTCGCTTGTAGGTCCCGATTTTTCTAGATTTGGCGCCAACATGCTATTTTCAGAACTTCCCCTGGCCAATCCCCTCCAGCGTGCAGTCCGCGCCGTTGGTTACGAACAGCCCACCCCCATTCAGGAAAAGTCCATCCCGAGCCTCTTGGAAGGCAAGGACCTTCTGGGTATCGCCCAGACGGGTACGGGGAAGACGGCCGCATTCGCGCTCCCGATTCTGCAGCGCCTGCTCGATTCCGGGAAGTTTCGCGCGCCCAAGACGTGCCGTGCGCTGATTCTTTTGCCGACGCGCGAGCTCGCCATCCAGGTGGAAGATTGCTTTAAGCAGTACGCACAGTTTACCGCGATTTCGACGACGTGTATTTTTGGCGGCGTGGGCGATGCTTCGCAAAAGCGCAACTTGATCCGCGGTGTCGATGTCTTGGTGGCGACTCCGGGGCGCCTGCTCGACTTGATCGGCCAGAAGGCCGTTTCCTTGAAGGCGCTGGAATTCTTTGTGCTCGACGAAGCCGACCGCATGCTCGATATGGGGTTCATCCACGATATCCGCAAGGTGGTGGCGCTGCTCCCTCAGGTGCGACAGAACTTGTTCTTCAGCGCGACCATGCCCGACGATATCACGAAACTGGCCGCGACAATCCTGCGCCCGAATCCGGTGCGTGTGGAAGTGGCGCCGCAGAGCACGCCCATCGAGCGCATCCGCCAGGAACTCTACCGCATCGACAAACGCCGCAAGGGCGCTCTTTTGAAGGAACTTCTGCTGGAACATCCCGAGATGAAAAAGGTGCTGGTGTTCAGCCGTACCAAGCACGGTGCCGACAAGATTACGCGCGTGCTCGAGAAGGCGGGAGTCAAGTGTGCCGCGATTCACGGCAACAAGAGTCAGAACCGCAGGCAAGAGGCCTTGGGCAATTTCAAGAAGGAATCGATCCGCGTCTTGGTGGCGACGGATATTGCTGCCCGCGGTATTGACGTGGACGACGTTTCGCACGTTTTCAACTACGACCTGCCCGATGTGCCCGAGACGTTCGTGCACCGCATTGGACGTACCGCCCGCGCCGGGAAGGACGGCATCGCGATTTCGTTCTGTGCGCCCGACGAGGAACAGGACTTGCGCGCTATCGAAAAGCTCACGCGCATCCGCATTCCGGAAGGCGACAAGGCGATTTACGAGAAGCTGCCGCCGCAGCAGAAAGAAACGCCTGAAAGCGAGATGAGGAATGCCCGCGGGAGGTTGCCGCGCCGCGAGAAGCCTGCGCAGTCCAAACCCGCTCAGTCCAAGCCCGCTCAAAAGCCTTCGCAAAAACCGGTTCAGGGGAATCCTGCTCCGTCGAATAATGCTCCCGCTCAGGGGAACGTTCCCCGCCATCGTCGCCGCAACCGCCCGGGTTCACGGGCACGCCGTCGCATGCGGGAAGCCGGCGCGTCTAATTAACCGAGGTCCGCACATTTAATTAACCGCGTTTCGCGCGTCTAATTAACAGCAAAAATTATTCCACCAGGCTGTAGCGCTGGCTGCGCCCGCCTTTCTGGTTTGCCTTCACCATCCCTTTCTTGATGAGGCTCTGTATTTCGCGGAGCGCGGTATCGTGGCTCGTCCCGAAAATCTTCGCGACGTCCTTTGCGGTGAATTCCTGCGGAATCGTCCCGGCGAGGGAGGCTTCCAGAAGCTGCTGCTCGCGTTCACCGATAGGCGTGCCCGCAATCTTGTTCATGAACATCGCATGCCGAATCTCGGCCTGGATGCATTCCTTTCGCTTTTCAATCGCTTCGTCGATTTGCGTTAGGAACCACAAGATCCAATCCGTAAGGTCGCCGTTGCCGCACTGTGCCTTGTTGAGCGCGCGGAAATACTCTTCGCGTTTTTCGAAAATCTGCTTGTTGAGCGGGAACTGCAGGTGGTTCGCTTTTTGGGCGCGGCAAAGCTGTAATGCCGTGATGGTGCGTACGAGTCTGCCGTTGCCTTCGTGGAAGGGACTTATCGTAAGGAACCAGAAATGCGCGATGGCGGCCTTGATGATGCCGTCCATCGGGGAACTTTCGAACCAGTCGAAAAAATGTCCTGTTTCGGTTTGGAGCCTCTTGGGGCCGGGCCCTGCAAAACGCATGTCGGCGGAAGAGATTTCGTAGGCGTCTTCGCGGTAGCCCGCCGTCCTTGAACCCGTGAGGGCGGAATGCCAGCCGAGCAGACGCTCGGGGGTCAGCGGGTTCATGCAGTTCTCGATGGCGCCGAGGTAGTTGCGGATGTGCACGGTGTGTGCCTGCGAACGCAGCGCGATTTCCTTCTTTACGTCTTCGATGTTGAGGGAATGCCCATCGATGGCGAAGTTCGCGACAATGTCTTCGGCGATGATTTCGGTTTCAAGGTTCTTGGAACCGACGAAGGTGAGCAGCCCCGCCAGCCGGCCTTCTTCAAAGCGGGTCGTGCCCAGGGCATCAAGAACGCGCCTGTTTTCGAAGCGGAAGTGGGTCCAGTCCGGGAATTGGTGGATGAACAGCATACGGATAATATAAATTATTCGACGCAAAAAGTGCGTAGAAAAAGATGCTATATTTGGCGAAAAGCTTCCCATGCCCTGAAAAGCCTTGAGAGAACCCCGTGAAAGCCGGGGACGGTCGCGCCGCTGTAAGGGAGGACGAAACTGGCAAGAACCAATGTTCGGAAACGGATGTGAAGGAGCCAGGAGTAGAGCGATCCCCGAGTCAGAAGAACTGTGGGAAGCGGTTGAACGAGGAAAGATGCGAACGACGTCCTTCTGCAGAACCGCAGTATGCGCGGTCTTTTTGTGCTGTGCCTGCACGTGGGCACAGGAGGTCCAGGACCTTGGCGTGACCGAGGTCGCGGCTCCCGTTTCTGCGGGCGTTGCCGTTACCGGTACGGGCTATACCGAAATTCTTCCGTCTGCATGGGAAGGCAGTGGCCTTTCTGCTGCCGAAGTGCTTTCTTCGCTTTCGGGCGTTCAGGGCTACAAGCAAGGGGGGATGGGCAGTTTTCAGACGGTCAGTGTCCGCGGAATCGCTGCGAGGAATATCCTGATTTGCCTTGACGGAATACCGCTCAACGATGCGGGCGGTGGTGCCGTGGACCTGGGTTCGATGGACCTCAACAACATCGAGAAGATTGAAATCTACAAGGACCGCGTCCCGGCCAAGTTCGGCGGTGCGGGAATTGGCGGCGTCATCAATTTCGTAACGAAAAGTGCGGTTCGCGCGAAGCGCGTGCCGAGCGGCCGCGTGTTGGCGAGCTATGGTTCGCACAATACGTTCGAGGGTTCGGCGCAGGTGAATTCGTTCATTACGGATAGCGCGCAGTTCTCGGCGACGGCGTCCATGAGGCATAGCGACAACGATTACGAGTTCGACAACCGCAACGGAACGCTCTACAACGACGAAGACGATTTTAAGGATAAACGCCGGAATGCCCAGTTTACCGAGTACTCGGGCAATCTCCAATACAGGATGCTTCACCGGTTCGGTTTCTTCTCGACGCTTTCCGGAAACATCATGCATACGGAAGCGGGCAACCCTGGTACCGAAGACTTGCAGACTTACCTGGCGAACTTCACCGGTGACATGGCGCAGTTGATGTACCGCCTGGAATCCCCGGAGTATCTGGAATGCCTGCTTCTGGAAATGGGAATGGGGATGCGGTTCGAAAAGAACATGTCGGAATCGTATTACCCGCTCGACAAGATTGGTTTTTTGTCGAGAGACGTGAGGGAAATTGGCCTTGCGGGTTACAGGCTCTTGCCCGAACTTTCGGCGACGCTGACGCTTGACCGGTTTGAGGCGTTCCTGAGGCTTGCGGGTACATCGGAACGCTGGGAAGCGCGCGGGACCATTCATGAGTTTGGACTGGAACGCTATACGGGTTCCGTGGCCGGAAGCATGGAATTCTTCATTCTGCGTTGGTTCTCGATTATGACCGAGGGCAATGTGCTCAAGACTATCGACGACGTGGACGGTGGCAAGTTCCTGATGACGACCGGGCTCGCGAAGGTAGAAGACGGGCGTGAACGTAACCTGAGTTGGTCGGGAATGGCCCAGGCAAATTTGGGTGAAAAGGATTCCTGGTTTGGCGGAAGCGTGTCTTTTGGCCGTTTTTACAGGCAACCCCAGCTGATGGAACTTTACGGAGTGTATCCGGGGACGCTTTCGAGCCCGACGCTCAAGGATGAAACGGCGCTGCGTTTTGCGGCAGGCGCCTTTGTCGCGACTCCGAAAAAGCGTTCCGTGTTGCGTGCGACCTATTTCGAGACGTATGTTGAAAATGGGATTTACTGGATCATAAGTACCAACCTGATGAAGGCCTTCAATATCGACAAGTCGGTTGTTCGCGGTGTTGAATTGGAACTCGATAGCCGTCCGGTGCCGTTCTTCCAGACCGTATTGCGCGCAACAATCCAGGACCCCCGTGATGACGGGATAAATAAGGCTTATAACGGGAATCTTTTGCCGGGCGAGCCGGTGCACAGCTACTATGTTGAAGGCGACTTGTTCTTGCCGTTCCACCTGAGTCCATCGTTCTCGATGGATTACAGGTCGCGGATGTTTAGCGACAGGATGAACGATACGAAGCAGCCGCCAGTGACGCGCTATAACGCGGCGCTTTCGTGGCATCCTTGGGACAAGACTCGCCTTACCTTTGCGGTCAACAACATTACGGACGAGACTTACCGCAACATCTTTACTCCCCATCCGATTCCTGGCAGGGAATATCGGTTTACAATCATACAGGGGTTCTAGCCCCCGCGCTTAAATGCGTAAAGTCAGAAAAGGAGAAACACCATGAACAAAAAAATCCTCCCATTCCTAGTGTCGCTTTCGCTAGCGCTTTTCCTGAGCGCTTGCGGTGACGACAGCAGCTCGTCTTCTGGCCTGGGCATTGAATGCCTTGACAACGAAGATTGTCTTGACGAAGAAAGCAGCTCTTCGGAAGAAGAAAGCTCTAGCTCGGTCAAGATCAAGTCCAGCTCTAGCTCCGTCAAGGGCAAGTCTAGCGCCTCTAAGGACAAGTCTAGCTCTAGCGTCGACGAAGACGAATCGAGCTCCAGCAAGGACAAGTCCAGCGCTTCTAAGGATAAGTCCAGTTCCAGTGCGAAGAAGGATGAATCCAGCTCCAGTGCAAACAAGGATAAGTCTAGCTCCAGCGCGAAGAAGGACGATTCTAGCTCTAGTAAGGACAAATCTAGTTCCAGTGTCACCTCCAGCTCTAGCAAGGGCAAATCCAGTTCTAGTGTTGCATCCAGTTCTAGCAAGCCGAAATCGAGCTCTGGCGAAAGCTCCAGCAGTTCTGAGCCGGAGTCCAGCAGCTCGGTCCAGATGAAGATTACGTATCTGGCCAATACGCCTTTCGCCGCCGACCTCGAAGTTTCGGGTGATACGCTGTTCGCTGTGTTCCAGCGCTATGAAGTTGGCGCTGATGGATATAGCGCTATCTTCAACGATCCGGGCCTTCTCGCTATGTACAAGTTGAGCGATGGTACCCTTCTTGATACGATTCCGCTTCTGACCAAGAACCCGCAGGCTGTGAAGGTCGTGAAGGGTAATGTGTACGTGGGAACGCAGGGCGAATACAATGCCTCCTGGGGTATTGACGCCGATGAAAACCGCGGTATCGAAAAGATCGACTTGAAGAAAAAGAAGTCTGAACTTTGGGTAAGCGGTACGCTTCTTGGCGGTGGCGTGTACATGATGGATGTCGACCCGATTTCTGGCAAGGCTGTTGTTGCCGTTTACAAGGCTTACCAGAATGTCCCCGTTGTCGAAGTCGATTTGACTGACAAGTCGGTAAGGAGGATTGATGGTGTTGTCGATGCCAGCGGTGGCATTTACTTTGATCGCAAGGGAGAACTCTTCTATATCGGCGAACGTGGTTTCATTGACTGGGATACGTATGAAATGGGATCCATGGTGGCGTATTCTTATAATGGCTTGAAACTCCATGCCCTTTACGACGATGAAATGGGCTATCAGCCTGCCAGTATAGCTGTTGCTGGCGGTGAGGTGTTCGTCTATATTAGCGATTACGCTAATTCTGGAAAACTTTATTGGATTGAAGATGAAGACCTCAGTGACAATAGCCTTCAGTTCTCGACCGATACGAAAATCGTGACCGTCAACGATAAGATTTACGTACTCGACCGCAAGGGCAAGGGCAGCCTTTCTCAGGTAAATCCGTCTACGAAGAAGGTTGCATGGCAGAAGGCGATAGATGCGGAAAATCCCTACGATATCGTCGCGATAAATGGCAGCGAAGCATGGGTCGCTATGTACAATACCGCTGAAATCCGCAGGATTTCGCTTTCGACGGGCACCGAGGTTTCCGGTTCTATCGACACGAAGGAATTCAGCGCAAAGAAGCTTGAACCTGCCGAATAGTTGAACCATCTCGACAATTTTATTGCCCTGCGGACGAGCTCCGTGGGGCTTTTTTTTAAATTTCAAATATGCAGAAAATTGATACATGGTACAAGGCCGAGGGCTATTGCCCTTCCGAAGAATACGAACTGGCGAGCTACCTGCTCTTTGAAGCGGGTGTGGCGACGCTTGAGGAACTGGACCCGAAGGCGGAAGGCCGTACGGACTTCTGTTTCTATACCGGAGACAAGGCCGAACGCGACCGCATCGTGGCCGAGTTCCCGCAGTACCATTTTACGCTGAGTGACGAGCCTGCGAAGGATTGGGACAAGTGGTGGCGCGACCGTGCGCAGCCTGTATCGGTGAGCCCGCATCTCTGGGTGCGCCCGCCTTGGGTGGAATTCACGCCCGATGACCCGCAGGCCGTGGTGCTTGAACTCGAGGCGAAGACGGCGTTCGGTACAGGCGAGCACGACACGACAAGCAGTTGTGCGACTCTCATGGAAAATATTGATTTCAAGGGCAAGACGGTACTCGATATCGGTACGGGCACGGGCATCCTTGCGATGTACGCCCGCCGCCTGGGCGCAAAGCTTGCCGTGGGTACCGAAATTGACCCGCTCACGATTCCCTGCATTGCCGAAAACTTTGAACGCAACGGTTTTGACAAGAGCGACTGCATTCTCGGATTCTTGGATGCGTTCAAGGACGGCGCCAAATTCGACGTCATCCTCTGCAACATGATTCGCAGTGAACTTTGGCCGTTGCGCGACGATATCGAGGATTTGCTTGCCAAGGGCGGCGAACTCATTATTTCGGGCCAGCTTCTCACCGAAAAGGACTATATCCTCAAGTGGTTCGAAGAAGCCGGCTTCAAGGTGAAAGTCGAGCGCGAAAGCGGGGAGTGGTGGAGCGTGCTGGCTTGTTCTTAATTTGTACCTAGATGGGTATTGCCAAAAAGGCTATCTAGAGTATATATTTAGAATGGTGCTTGGGAGAAGGGGGGATTGTGGGTAAAACCTTTTCTTTAGCTTGTTTCTTTGCGCTGGCTGTTTTAGCGCAGTTCTCTTTTGCTGCATGGGATGGTTCCGCCAAGATTCCCAAGGTGGTTGGCAGCGGGGATTCTTCCTATTACGAAATTACCTCTCCCGAGGAACTCGTCGGATTTTTAGATTCGGTGATTGCGGCGCAGAATTCAGACATGGATATACGCGCCTATTTGAAAAACGATATCGTGTTCGGCTCGGATACGTCCAAGCTGTGCTCCAAACGCTGGAACAGGAGCGATGTCCAGGGTGCGTTTGGGGGAGAATTCGACGGGCGCGGGCATACCATTTACGGCTTGAATGCGGAGAAGCCCCTTTTTGAGACGATCGTGCGGCAGAGAGCGGAGGGCGTTCACGACCTGAACGTTGCGAACAGCGCTTTTGTGAGCGATTCTGTTCTTTACGTAGCTGCCATTGTCAACTCGCTTAAATCGGTTGTCAGGAACGTGAACGTCTATAATACCGATATTCAAGGACTTTACTCTGCTGGTGGAATTGCCGTATCTGTGACTCCGACGGAGACGGACACCGCCTTAATCCAGAATTGCAATGTTGTTGGCGGTTCCGTTGGCGCCACGGCAACAGTCGGTGGCATTGCCGCTATTGCTTCGGGAAGCATCTTGGACTGCAGCAATTCGGCGAAGGTGTATAACATAGATAACTTGCCGGAATACGCGCACCCGTATGAAGTCTTTTTTGGCGGTATTGTGGGACAATCCCGTGTGTTGGATGGCATTGCCGTGGCAAATTGTATCAATCGTGGAAAAGTCGAAGTGGATTTGTCGTACCGCATTTCCTATGTCGGCGGTATTGCCGGTAATATCGTCGGCAATGCCGAAAATCTCCAGAATTACGGGGACGTATCCTCCAAAGTTGTCATTGACTCGTCAGCAGTGAGTACAGGACTTATGTCTTTTTATTCTATGTCTTATGTTGGTGGCGTTATTGGGCGGCATGCTAATGATCAGGATGTCATGAAATTCACGACGCATGTGGATTTGAAGGATTTGTATAACAGCGGTAAAGTTTCTGCAATGTATCAAAGCAACGAAACATTGGTTACTTTTTTTGTTGGCGGTATTCTGGGTGATTGCGCTTGGGCGAGCGTAATCAATGCGTTGAACTTGGGTTCGGTTGAGGCCCGCGGTGAAGCAAAGGAAATGATTATGGCTGTTGGCGGTGTTATGGGCGATGGGCTGACGGCTTATAAGGATGAAACTTTTACGATGCTCAGGAACTATGGTAACGTCACCGCCGAAGGCACGTTCGAGACAATGGTGGGGGGAATCTTGGGCAGGATGAGCTATTGGTCCCGCCCAACGATATATAATGGCTTTGCAATGGAGAAGTCTTTTAACTATGGTAACGTGACTGGTATTGCATCGGATGCGGCGACGAGTTCGGATTCCCTGCATGTCGGCGGTCTTGTTGGCAACATCTATTTGGCGCGAATAGCCGATGCTTATAATCACGGGCGGGTCGAGGCGAAAGGCAAGTTGGCTCAGGGTGCAAGCTATGCTGGCGGGATTGCTGGTAAAGCGGATAATCTGCATTGGTATCTTAACAATGTTTATAGCGCTGCACCCGAAGTGAAGGGGGATGCTGTTGGGGGGCTTTTCGGTTATGTACGAAGCATGAAACAAGAGGAATCCGTGTTTTTTGATGAAACGCTTTCCAATATCGCTCCTTTCGGTGTTGCTTACGACACATCCGCCCTTGTGAACCTCACGAAGACGACTGCGGAACTGCAGAGTGATACGATGGTAACCTTCTTGAATACTTCGGGTGGGACGGAAGCCGACCGCCAAATTTGGACGCGCCACGGTGGATATCCGATATTTGATTTCGATACCCTTAAGTTTGATTCGCTTCCTTGTTGCCAAGACAGTGATATTACCCTAGTGAAGCCGAAGTCTGCCGTGCCCTTGTTACGGGTGGAAGTGTCTTCGCACCTTATTTCCGTTTTTGGCTTGGCAGAAAACCATCCTGTAGCCGTATTCGATATGTGTGGGAAGGTCATTGCGGTTACGCGTGCCCACGGGGCGTCTGTGAATTTGGAAGTGCCGCGTGCTGGCCGTTACATTGTGCGTAGCGGTTCGCAGGTGCGTCTTGTGACGGTGCGGTAAAAGAAATTTTTGATTATCGTCCGCGGCGGCGCGAACTGAATTGCACGGGGGAGGAATTTTTATTCCCGCCCCTGTTGCCGCCGTTACTGCCGCCACGTTTTTCGTTGCGGTTGTTGAAGTCGCGGGCGTTGTTGTTGCGATTCTTGTTAAAATCGCGGCTGTCGCGGTTGGCATGGAATTCGCGACGCCCTTCTTCGCGGCGCTGGTTGTTGCCGGAGGCCTCGCCGAACTGCGCAGCGCGCCTCTCCCTGCGGGCAGAATTTTCCCAACGGCCCTTCTCGCCGACTTTCTTCGGTACGATGGTGGTGGAGCGCGCTTCGCGTTTTTGCTGTTCGCGTTCGCGGTACTCGGCGTTGGTTTCGCGTTCCTTGCTCGGGAAGAATTCCTTACCTTCGGCTTTAGCGCTGCGGCTTAAAAGCAAGCGCCCAATCTTGCCGAGTTTTAAACGTTCGAGTGTCGCGCGGATTTGCGGACGGTTTTCCGGAATGTACCAGAAGAAGAACTGTCTCTGGCTCTTTTTTTGCTCCGGCGTCTTCGCCACGTAAAGCGGCTTTCCGTCGGGCGTAAGTTCGCTGTAGAACATCTCGGTCGCAATCGTCATCGGCGTGGGCGTGAAGTCCTGCACCTGCTCCAGCTGGAATCCGAGCTGCTTTGTCTCGAGGGCCAGTTCCGCCATGTCGGCCTCGGTGCATCCGGGATGGCTGCTGATGAAGTAGGGGATGATCTGCTGGCGCTTGCCGATGCGCTTGCATTCGTCGTCGAAGAATTCCTTGAACTTGTGGAACAGCGTGAAGCTCGGCTTGCGCATAAGCTTGAGCACTTCGTCGCTTGTGTGTTCCGGTGCGACTTTCAGGCGCCCGCTCACGTGGTAGTCGATGAGTTCGCGGGCGTATTCTTCGTGGTCGCGGCGCAGTTCTTCGTCATCCGTCTCCTGCAACAGCATGTCGTAACGCACGCCACTGCCGATGAACAGGTGTTTCACCTTCGGGTGGTTGCGCACTTCGCGGTAGAGTTCCAGAATCTCCTTGTGGTGCGTGTCCATGTTGTCGCAAATCTTGGGCGTGAGGCAGCTTGCCCTTGCGCATTTTTGGCAACGGCTCGGGTCGCGACCGCGCATGTTGTACATGTTGGCGCTCGGGCCGCCCAAATCGGTAATGGTACCGGCAAAACCGTCCATCTTGGTAATCAAATCCACTTCGCGCAATATGCTTTCGCGGCTACGGCTCGCGATAAACTTCCCCTGGTGTGCGTTGATGGCGCAGAAACTGCAACCGCCAAAACACCCGCGGTGCGTATTGATGCTGAACTTGATCATGTCGAACGCAGGCACGTTTCCGCGCTTCTTGTAACGCGGGTGCGGTTCGCGGGCATACGGGTATTCAAAGCTTTCGTCGAGTTCGCCGTATTCAAGAGGCGGGTACGCGGGGTTAATCACGACCGTCTGTTCCGCGACATCTTGCAATACGCGGCGCTGGAACCACTTGTTGCATTCGATGTCCACCTTGCGGCAGTTTTCCATCTGGGTACGTTTGCTGGCAAGACATTCCTCGTAGCTTGCCAGGCGCAAGTCTTCCCACTGGTTGCTTTTGGGAACGTTCCCCTTGGGCGCTAGGTAGGCCGTCTGCGGGATGGAATGCAGGCTGGAGAACGGAACGCCCTTCTTTAGCAGTCGAACCATCTCTTTCAGGGGCTTTTCGCCCATGCCGTAAACGAGGAGGTCTGCCTGCGTATCGAATAAAATACTCGGTTTTAACTTGTCGCTCCAGTAATCGTAATGCGTCACGCGGCGCAGGCTCGATTCTAGCCCGCCAATCATCAGCGGTACGTCGGGGTAGAGCTTCTTCAAGATCTTCGCGTAGGTGTACGTCGCATAGTCGGGGCGGAACCCGGCCTTGTTCCCGGGCGTGAAGGCGTCGTCGCTGCGCAGGCGTTTTGCCGCGGTGTAGTGGTTCACCATGCTGTCCATGCCGCTTGAAATCGCGAAGAACATTCGCGGGGCGCCCAGCTTCTTGAAATCGCGCAGGTCGTCGCGCCAGTTCGGTTGCGGCAGAATCGCGACTCGCAATCCTTCGTGTTCGAACAAACGCCCGACTACGGCATGCCCGAAACAGGGATGGTCCACGTAGGCGTCCGCGCTCACGATAATCACGTCCACATAGTCCCAGCCGAGTTCGTCTAGGTCTTCTTTGCAGATGGGGAGGAAACGCGGGTCGTACATAGTTTAAAAGATAGAAAAAAGTAATTTTGGAATGAAAATATTGCGAAAGGTGTTGATATTGCAGCGCTTTTAGTGTATTTTTCAATAGAAGATATAGGAGGATGAGATGCGTTTGTACAAATTTTTACCTGTCGCGTTGTTTTGCGCGGGCCTGTCTTTAATAGCCTGCGGCGATGATTCCAGTTCCAGTCCTTCGAATGAAGAAGAAGCCCCGGCCTCTTCCGATGACGGTCAGCTTTTCCATCTGTCGAGTGTAGCTCCTTCCAGTAGCGAATCCGCTCCCGAATCCAGTTCGTCCCAGCGTGGACAGTTCGTTCCGGAATCGTCTTCGGAAAAAGCCCACCCCGACAAGAACTGTACTTCTGAAGTGAATGCGAACGTTACGGTCGAGAATATCGAGACCATCAATATTCAGTGTAACGGCGCTACGGAAGGTTGGCTCGTTTTGATGAAAGATCAGAACAAGTTGTTTACCTGCAAGGCGAACAACTGGGAAGAAACCCTGCTGGACGATTGCTAGTCTGATTCGCTTTTCTTGGCGTCGCGCGCTTCGGCGTCGCGTCTGGAATAGACGCAGCCACAATAATTTTGTCTGTAAAGATGGTATTCGGCGGATAGCTGGATAGACCTCTTGTATCCGCCCTTCTTTTTGAAATCGCTCGGAAGCCTGCGTATGCCGTAGGCTTCGCATTGTTCCTGTACCACCTCGTTCAATACTTTCGCATCTTTCATGGGACTGATGGTGAGCGTGGTGGTAAAATAGTCGGCGTTCAGTTCCTTGGCGAGTTTGGCCGCCTCGGCGAGGCGCAGCTCAAAGCACTTGCGGCAGCGCTTGCCGCCTTCGGGCTCGTCTTCAAGGCCGCGGACGGTGTCGTAGAATTTTTTCGGGTCGTATTCGCCTTCCACGAGCGTGACGGGATGCTTTGTCTTGAATTCTGCGACAAAGCGCTTGATTTCGTTGACGCGGTGGCGGTACTCTTCGTCGGGGGCGATGTTTGGGTTGTAGTAGAAGAGCGTGATATTGAAGTACTGCGAAAGGTATTCGATGGTGTAGCTGCTGCAGGGCGCACAGCAGGCGTGCAACAGCAGGTGCGGTACTTCGCCGGTGCGTTCGAGCCTACGGATAATGTAGTCCAGGTCGCGCTGGTAGTTATGGTAGGCTTCGGGCATTTCGCTATTCCCAGTTGAGCGTTCCGAACGCGGTTACCCAGAAGCAAATCGTCGAGACGATGGCGAAAAATCCCATGACGGTGCGTTCCTTGTGCGCGGTGCTGAACAGCACTGTCGCGGTATAGAACGTGAGGTACAGCGCAAAGAAAAATGCGAGGATGCGCGTCACCACGAAGGGGATGATTTCGGGAAGGACTTGCCCTGCCGAAAGCAGTACGAAGAGAGCCACGAACTGCATGATAATCGGCATGACGAATGCCTTGCGGACTTCTTTGGGGACAACCTTGTGGCGCCCGTTCATGGCGTAGGCACCGAGCGGTGCTCCACAGGCGAGTGCGATGTTCAGGGCGATGGAGGGCAGAAAGAAGACTGCCCCGATGATGGTGGCGATAAGCATGTTCGAAAAATAGAAAAAAGCCTCTTCAGGTAAAGGAGGCAACCGGAAGAGGCTTGGGAGTGTTTGGGTATGCCTTAAAACTATAAACTTTGTTTGGAAAAAACGAGGGTTTTAATGTAAAACCTGTATACTTCGGTAAACATCTCGTATACAGTGCCAGTCCGGAAATGCGTAAATTTGCTCAAAAATGGGGGGTATTTGGCGAATCTGTGCTAAAAAAGCAATTTCACCATGAGGCTCCCTTGCGATGGATGTAATGATATGTTTACATTCTTCTTGAACGTGGATACAATGGATACGCCCAAAAACGGGCCCGAGAAGTGCGCTTCGTTGCGGATCTGGAAATCTTCGGAGGGGTTCCCTTTCGGTGCGACGAGCGTGACCTTGGCATAGTTTCCGGGGATGTCCTGATAGCGTAGAGACGCTTCGAGCCGAGGCGGGCCGAACCCTTCACCGCGTGTGTAGCGGGCTCTGGCAGACGCCCCCGTGCTCCAGTGATCGGTAAATGCCGATGTGAAAGAGGGTTTCCAATCGCTTTGGCGGCAGTTGTCCTGCAGTTCGCGGCAGGTTGCCGTGAGGGCGGCGCGTGCGAAGGCGGGGCCGCTGATGATCATGGCTTTGGTGCGGACAGATGCGCTGTCGCTGTGGAGCGGGTTGATGATCCTCATGTTCGCTTCGGCGCGCGTGTTGAACCATTCCTTGGCGGTGGTGCCGACGGTTTGGGAACCCCAGAGGCGGCTTTTCAGGATGGTGGAGCTGAGCCTGGCCAGGGTGGGGACGGAATCGCCGTGGTAGTAGGCGGTGGTGCGCCAGTCGAAGGTGATGGGTTCGAGTGGGGTGTTCCGTTTTTTAGGAGGCGTGGTGTTGTGGAATTCGATTTTCAAGAGAGGGACGTCTTGGCCGGCCTGGTACCAGGCGGTGGCTTTGCCGAAGTCGAACGCCGCTTGAAGTGCGGCGGAATGGAAGTGGTCGCGGTACGGAGTCGTGTTGCCGTGCCAGTAGACGATATCTGCGGAGGTATGGCGGTCGAAGCCGTAGCCCGCCCGCGCTTGCGTGACGGTCGAAGAATCTAGCAAGGCGGCGACGTGGAATTTGCCGAATGGGTAGAGTGCTGCGGTTCCCCAGAGCGTATCCAGCGGGATGTGGCTATGCAGTTCCTTCGTGGAGATGTCGCCGAAGTGCGCTTCGCTCCTTGCGTTCCTGTATGTCAGGAGTTCCTGTGTGCCGAGCCGTAGCGTGTAGCGGTAGAAGTCGACTCTCAGCTCTTCGCGGTGGCTGTCGATGTGCCCGGTCGAATCGAGCCGGATTTTCGAGAGGATGTAACCGGTGGGGCGTAGGGGCGGGCGCGCGGTTTTCGTGGTACGTTCCTTCGCTTTTTTTGGGGAGTGGGCTTCGCAGGTTTCTTGCGCATAAACTTCTGCCAATAGGCAAGCTTCGTCCGCATTGCCTTCGTCCAGCAGGGAGAGGATTTCGCCTGCCTGTTCGGGAGTGATGATGCCGGCATCCCACCAGTCGAACACATCCGCTTCGGTCACGGCGGCGCTTGCCATCGGCAGGAGCATGGCGAAGATTGCGGTACATTTGACGCTTTTGAGGCCCATACCCTATAAACGGAATTTTCTTGCAAAATGAGCCCTTCGATAACTTTTTATCTTTGTAGGTATGAGTTCAAGCTGGTCCAAAAATCCTAGGAACCGCATGCCCAACCGTGCGGGTGCTTCCGCCGGTCGAGATTTCGTGCCTCACCTGAAGGCGCCGCGTTCTGATTTCCCGCTGTTTGGCGGCAAGCGCGTGACGCCCTCCCTTGCGGGCCTCGACAAGCTTTTGCGCTACTACGGTGTGGAACTGCAGCAGCAGACCCTGGAACAGATTTGGGAATTTCACCAGCTGTTGCGCGCGAACAACGACGACCAGGACCTCACGCGCCTGAATGCTTTCGAGACGATGGTGGAACGCCATTACGCCGACTGCACGCTCATCAACGCCTACGTGCCCAAGTGGCCTGCCCGCATGATCGACGTCGGTAGCGGCGCCGGGTTTCCGGGAATCCCGCTCAAGCTCGTGAATCCGCAGATCCGCCTTACGCTTTGCGAACCGCGCCCGAACCGCATCGATTTCTTGAACATGGTCATCGAGAAGATGGGCCTCAAGGGCATCGACGTGTTTGGACACAAGGTCACGAGCCGCAGTATGGACATCCCGGTGGACGGTGTCATCAGCCGCGCCTTCGAACTTATGGAAAAGACGCTCCCGCGTATCGCGAATTCGCTCAAGGTGGGCGGCCGCGTGTTCTTTATGAAGGGCCCCGCGGTAGCCGACGAACTGAAAACGTTCTATCCGGAGGATTTCGGATACAAGTTCGTGGGCAAGCATTTCTACACGATCCCGAACAGTACGCAAGACCGCGCGCTGATTATCCTCGAGCGCGTGGAGTAACCTGAGTTATTGTTTACGATATTGAAAAAAAGTCGGGTTCGTTACCCGACTTTTAAACTATTGACCAATGACTAATGACCAATGACCAATGACCAGTCTAGAACTTGAACAGCATGCCGAAGCGCATCTGGCCGTCGCGTACGCCGTCGTGGTCACCCACGTCCTTGATTGTCGCGAAATCGAACTGCAGCACGTCGGAGAGCATGAAGCCGAAACCGAAGTCGACTTCGTTGCGCTTGCCGGTATCGTCGTAGAGGTAACCGAGACGCAGTGCGATGGTGTTCGAGTAGATGAATTCGGTACCGACATTGAATACGCCCTGCAACAGGGAGTTCTTCGCGGCGGTGAGGCCGTCGCCTTCGCGTTCCGGATTCACGATAGACTTCCAGCAAGCGATGTAGAACGGTTCCGGATCGCCCTTGTCGTCGTCATACACGACTTCGCGGTTGTAGTCGGCTGCGATAATCCACTTGTAGTCGGCGAGGCTCAACAGCTCGTAAGAAAGTCCGATGCGCCAGGTTAAGGGAATCGGGTCTTCGATCGTCTTGTCCACGTAGTAAACGCTCGGGCCGATGTTCGCAAGCACGAGAGCGAAGTTTAGTTTGTCTACAATCAAGTTCTTCTTGAGCATACCGATGTCGAAGGCGTAGCCGAACGTGGTCGCTTCTTCTTCGCCGGTCGATGCGCCGGAACTCAAGTCGGAATAGAAGAACTTGACAGAAAGGCCGAGGCCCCAGTCGTTCGGGAAGCGCGTACCGTAGCTGATGCCGCCCACGATTTCGGAACTGTTGTAGGCCACCAGGTCATCGGCGTCGATATCGCCAGAAACGACCGTCGAACCGAAGCTCACGAAGTTCACGGAGAAGCCGAGCGTTCCCCAATCGTTGAGCGGGATGGTAAGGCCGCCGTAAAGGTGATAGAGGTCAGGGATGTTCAAGATCGGCAACAGCTTTTCGTAGAACGCGGTCAACTGGTAGTCGGCGTCCTTGTACTGTTCCATGCCTTTCGAGGTGCTGAACCAGACGTCGTTGCCCTGCGGCAAAACGGTCCAAACCTTGTTGCTGCTGAGGCCGTTGCCCGAATGGAAGTGCGTCCATTCGTCGTTTCTCTTGACGCCCTCTTCTTCTTCGGCAGCGCCGCGTTCCAATTCGGCCTTACGTCCGCTTGCGGTCGCGTAGTCGGGGAGGTGCTTCCAGACGCCCTTGTCGGTGGCAATCCAGATGGCGCCCCTCTGGTCGACGGAGATGGAATTTACGGTATTGCCGGCGAACTGCACCTGTTCCCACTTGCGCAGCGTAAAGTGGCTGAGACCGCCCTTGTGTGCCGCCCAGATGTGTCCGGAACTATCGACCGCGAGGTCGGTCGCGTGTACGTCGAGGATGCCGTCTTCTTCGTTGAACAGGCTCCAGCGGTCCTTGTCGTTGACACTCTTCTTGGGGACGAGGCGTGCGATGCCGGCGCCGTCGGCGGCCACGAAGAGTTCATGGCGGTTTTCGGACCATACGAGGGCGGTAATCTTCTGGCTCGGCAACACCTTGCCCTTCTGTTCGAACTGCCCGTTGCGGTAGACGAACAGACCGTCGTCTGTACCGATCCACAGGGATGCCCCCTGGTTTGCAAGGGCGGTAATGCGGTGCGTGCCGAGTTCGCTTTCGTAGCTTTTCCAACCCTTGCCGTCAAAGCGGAAGAGTCCCTTCGGGGTACCGACCCAGAGCTTTTCGGTGCGGTCTTCGTAAAGGACGGCCGTAATGGTGTCGTTCACCACGAGGTTCCAGGGCATCTTGACTTCGACGACGTGCGATTCGTCGTCGGCGTTCTGGATGTCGTTGAACTTCTTGACCTGGCGGGTGTATTCGTCAAGGCCGCGTTCGGTGCCCACGTATACGCGCACGGCATCACGGACCTTCGCGTTGCCCTGCAACGTGACGGAGTAGTAGTCGACCCACTGTTCACCGTCAAATTTCAAGATACCTTCCGCGGTACCGGCCCAGAGTTCGCTCTTGGCGAAGAACCCGTTCTTGGAACGGCTCGTCATGCTGGTAAAGAACGGGGCGTCCTTCGTTTCCTTCGGGTACGATACGCGCCATTCGTCGGCGAGCGGCCCGAAGGCGAGGCCCGCCGGGTTGTAGTACATGGCCGTAGCGTCGTCTGCCAGGGCGGCACCGGCTTCACCCATACCCAGTTGGCGTGCGCCTACGGGCATTTCGAGGGTGATAATCGCGGAACCGGCTGCGAGAGAAAAAGCAGGAGCAAAAAGTAGAGCGGAAAGTAACTGTTTACGCAAGTTGCCTCCAGTCGGGGACGTCGTAAGTGTTCCCGTGGGTGGGGACGACCGCCTTCCATCCGGACTTGCTCGGGTTTTCCCAGGGCTGTTTGGGCAGGAGCCTGCAATCGCACCCCAGTACGTAGGGCGGCAGGATTTCCGCGTGGTTCCGGATTTGTTCGCGGGTAATGAAATTGTCTTCGTTGACGAAAGTGCAGTAGCGCTTCCCCTTGGGGCCTATCTCGATGCGGTAGGTCGCGGTTCCGTTCTTGTCGCCTTCATCGATGGTCTTGATGGTGTTTTCGATGGTTTCGTTCCATTGGGCGATCAGTTCGGAGCGTTGTTCGGGGGTCAATTGTTGTTGGGTTTCGAGCCAGGACCTCAAGGAGGCCTCGCTGGGCTTCACGGCCGTGATGGACTCGCGTGCAGGGCGTACGATGACTGCATATTGGCCGGAGACGTCGATGACCGGTTTGGCATCTTCTTTTTCGTCGGAACTGTGGATAACCACGTAGGCCCCGATGCCCGCAAGAATGATGGACAAAAGGATGATCGCGATGACGATAATGACCGATAGCATAATCTTATCCGTTTCCGTTGATTAAATATCCTCTCTAAAACTAGCATTTTCTATTTTATGGGACAGGAGTTTTTATGCCAAAAACAAAGTTTTTTTTCAAGTTTTTCCCTGTGATGCTGATTACATGTAATCTTTGGGCGGTTCCCTTCAAGGTTGAAGTGGTCAAGGAAGGCGCTGGAGATACGATTCGGGCGGGTCAGCTGATACAGGTCCATTATAAGGGATTTTTGCTTGCAGACCTGCAGGATACATCCAAAGTAGCCGATACGGTTGCCGTGGCCGATACGGCTGCCGCTGCCGATTCTACGGCGGAAGAACCCACGGGACCGCGCCCGTTCGCCGATTCCTACGAGGCCGGGGAACCGCTTGAATTCACGATTGGCATGGGCCAGGTGATTGCCGGCTGGGACAAGGGCCTTATGGGCATGAAGGTCGGCGAAGTCCGCAAGCTGACGGTCCCCTTCCAGATGGCTTATGGCGAGAACTCGCTCGATGGCATTCCCCCTTATTCCGACCTCTATTTCGAAGTGGAACTGGTTCATGCGGAAAAGGCCATGGAACCGGACAAGTTCCCCGCCAGCGTGGACAAGTTGAAGTGGAAGGATGCCGCCAAGGGCCTCAAGATTTACGACGAGAAGGTCGGTACGGGCAAACCGGCGACGGCCGGGGCTGTCCTCAAGACGCATTATACGGGCTGGCTCCTGAACGGGCGCAAGTTCGGCAGTTCCAAGGACTTGGGTAAGCCGCTTTCCGTGGTGATGGGTGCGGGCAAGATGATCAAGGGCTGGGAACAGGGCCTCGAGGGCATGCGCGAAGGCGGTGTCCGCTGGTTCAGAGTGGCTCCTTCCATGGGTTACGGAGCGACGGCCTATGCGATGATTCCGTCCAATTCTACGCTGTTGTTCCGCGTCGAGCTGGTGTCTTCCGAAATCGATGAAGAAATCGCCGCGACGATGGACTTCTTCCCGGATACGACGACGCTCACGCTCGAAAACGGCTCTGAAGGGCTGCGCTATGCGATTGTCAAACCGGGCGAGGGCGAACCTGCAAGGTCCGGCTCTACCGTGAAGGTGCATTATACGGGCTGGCTCGTGAACGGCTACAAGTTCGATAGTTCCCGCGACCGTGGGCAGCCTTTCGCCTTCCCGCTGGGTGGTGGCCGCGTCATCCGCGGTTGGGAACTCGGCGTGCAGGGCATGCTCCCGGGTGAAAAGAGAATCCTGATTGTTCCTCCGGGACTCGGTTACGGTAGCCGTGCCGCGGGCCCGATTCCTGGCGGTTCTACGCTTATCTTTGCAGTGGAGTACCTCGGCGAATAATGTTCAAGATCCTCTACGAAAAGACCAGGGAAGCGTTCTCTTCGGTTTTGCCGGTGACGCTTATCGTGCTGTTGCTTTCGTTCACACCCCTGGTGAACTTTTCATTGAAGGAGTTGGTCGTCTTTGGAGTCTGCGCGGTATTCCTGGTGGCGGGAATCGCGCTCTTTAATCTCGGTGCCGACCTGTCCATGACGCCGATGGGTGAACATGTGGGCGCGGGCCTCACCAAGTCGCGTAAGCTGCCGCTGCTCGTGTCCGTGTGCTTTGTGATGGGCGTGCTCATCACGGTGGCCGAACCCGACCTTTCCGTGCTGGCCGAGCAGGTCAAGAATGCGGTGCAGCCGCTGTTGCTGATTGTGACCATCGGTGTCGGCGTCGGCCTGTTCCTGATCCTCTCCATCATCAAGATTGTCTGGAAAAAGGACCTCTCGTCTATCATCATTTTCTTCTACCTCGTCCTGTTCATGCTGGGCATGCTGATGATTACCGTCGGCAAGGAGACGTTCGTCGCGCTTGCTTTTGATTCCGGCGGTGTGACGACCGGCCCCATCACGGTGCCGTTCATCATGGCCCTGGGCGTAGGTGTCGCGGGCGCTATAGGCGGCAAGAACGCTTCGGAGAACAGCTTCGGCTTGATTGCGCTCTGTTCGGTGGGCCCGATTATTGCGCTGATGGGGCTTGTCATTGTATCGAAGGGGACGATGACGTATGAACTTTCCGCGGCAAGCTACTCGATTGACGCTAGCCTCGGTGAAAACTTTATCCCGACGGTGCGTCGCGTTGCGCAAGAGGTCTTGCTGGCGCTCGGGCTTATCGTGGTCTTTTTCATGGCGCTCCAGATTATCGCCCTGAAGCTTTCGAAGACGAAGCTTACGCAAATGGCGTTTGGGCTCTGCTATACGTTCGTCGGGCTGGTCATCTTCCTTACGGCGGTGGCGGTCGGCTTTATGCCGGTCGGGTTCCAGCTGGGGACGGCGCTTGCCGCGATGCCCAAGGCGCTTGTGGTTTCGGGTTTTGTCATTGGCATGGTGGTCGTGTTGGCGGAGCCCGCGGTGCACGTCTTGAATAAGCAGGTCGAAGTGATTACCGGCGGTCTCGTGACCAAGCGCTCCATGCTGATTGCGCTTTCCGTGGGTGTGGGGATTTCCATCGGGCTTTCGATGATCCGCATCATCGTCGGTTTCCCCATCATCTATTACCTGATTCCCGGCTACTTTCTTTCGCTCGGGCTTTCGTTCTTTGTTCCAAAACTCTATACCGCTATTGCGTTTGACTCCGGTGGCGTTGCGAGCGGTCCGCTGACTTCGAGTTTTATTTTGCCGATGGCGATCGGGGCGTGCTCCGTCATCCATGACGGCGGTGATTCCATTTTGAGCTATGCCTTCGGTATCGTCGCGATGGTCGCCATGACCCCGCTCATTACCATCCAGATTCTGGGCTTTAGGGCGGTTCTCGCGCGTGCGCTTCGCAACCGCAAGATGATGCGCCGCATCCAGGATGCCGACGATGAACAGATTATTGATTTCGTGTAGGGTGTGAGAATGGCAGAAACGAAGAAGACAAGTTCTAGACGGCTCGGCCGTACGCCGGAAGGCCACTCCCGCGTTTCGATGAACCGCCTCAAGATTCTCGTGACGATGGTGAACCGCTCCAAGGCCGACTTTTACATGGACCACATCCAGTCCTTCGGCGTGAACATGCAGATGGTCTTTTTCGGCAAGGGAACGGCCCCCCGCGAAATCCTGGCGGCGCTCGGCCTCGCCGATTCCGACCGTGCTGTCATCTTTAGCGTTATTGGCGAAGACCGCTTGCCTGCCGCCCTCGAAAGCCTTGAAGAAAAGTTCAAGACAATCGCCGGCGGCAAGGGAATCGCGTATACGGTTCCTCTAAAGAGCATTATCGGGAAATCCATATTCAACTTCTTGAGCGACAACCGTTCGCAGGTAGGGAGGATCGAAAAATGAGTACGGGCAATCACGAACTGATTATGTGCATCGTGAATACGGGCTTTTCCGAAACGGTGATGGAAGCGGCCAAGGACGCTGGCGCCCGCGGTGGTACCATCTTGAACGGCCGCGGTACCGCGAACAAGGAAGCCGAATCGTTCTTCCACATCGCCATCCAGCCCGAAAAGGAAGTGGTGATGATTCTCGTGGATTCCAAGATCAAGGATGCCGTGCTGCATGCGCTCTACCAGAAGGCAGGCCTCGATACGATGGGGCAGGGCATCGCTTTTTCGCTCCCCGTAGATGAAGTGGTCGGCCTCACGCCGTGGAAGGCGGAAGAGAAAGACGCCAAGGCCGCGGACAAGCCTGCGAAAAAGGCTGACGCGAGTTAATGCCGTAAAGATTAAAAAAATGGACCGTGGCAGCGTGCTACGGTCTTTTTTAATTTGTATGTAAATTGCGGGATGCGCCGCACTTGAACGGCGCCGATGCTGCCTAGATCCCGTCGATTTCGACGACTTTCTTGTTGTTCGTGGAACCGAGGACGACGCGGACGTCGCGCTTGTGGACCTTGAAATGCTCGGCGAGCAGTTCGCAGATGGCTTCGTTTGCGGCCCCTTCGACCGGGGGCGCCTTGACTTCTACCTTGAAGCTTCCGTCCGGCTGCGGCGTTACGCTTTCGCGCTTGCTCCGGGCGTGTACCTTGATGTTGATCCTCATGGAGCGTGGCGGACTGTCTTAGGCGATAACCTTGCCGACCGGGTTGATTCCGGGGGCGGCGGCAGGGCGTACAGGCTGGGGAGGGTCCATGCGCTGGTCGTTTTCCATGGCGGCAAGGAGCTCTTCTTGACCGCGGATAAGCGCACGGCAGCGGATAAAGTAATTGTTGCGCAACTGCTTCAGCTGTTCAATCTCGGCGCGGAGGTCTTCGGCTTCGCGCTTGGTGTTTTCGACTTCGCGGACGGCGCGGGCCTTCGCTTCGGCGATAATCAGTTCGGCTTCCTTTTCGGCGCTAGCCTTGACTTCGTCGACCGTCTTTTGCATGGTCACTACGGCGTCCTGGATGGTTTTCTCAATTTGTCTGTAATAGTTCACGCGTTCTTCCGCGATTTTGAGCCGTTCCGTCAGGTCGGTGCGGTTGCGGGACATCTGTTCAAATGCCGTGGCCGTCGTCTCCAAGAAAGCCTTGACTTCATCGGGGTCAATTCCGCCGAAGTTTTTCTTGTGGAAGGTCTGGTTGCGGATGTCTAACGGTGTGAGTTCCATCTTGAGCCTGCTGTTAAAAGGGGTTGCGTGTCTTGTAAAAAAAATACATAATAAAGCTTTTTTTGACAAATTATGTTGATTAAAACCTATATTAAAAACGAATGAATTGCTAGAGGGAACAGTTCGTGGTTGGGATTATACGAAAAATATGGTCTAGGCAGGACACGCTTGAAAAAAAGCTGTTTTGGATATCCCTGGCGATCGATACGGTCGTTACGGGGGCAAGTGTCGTTCTTACCGCGATGGAGCGCGTAAGTGACCTTGCAACGCTATTCTGCTTTGTCATCTTTTCGATGTGCTTGGTGACGGGCGCTATTGTCTATAAGACGACGCACGTCTCTATCGGCTACTTCTTCCTGATATGCTTTTTCTCGTGCATATCGACGCCCGTGATGTTCTTCCTGTGCGGCGGCATCAACAGCGCCATGCCGTTCTTTTTGCTCACGGGGCCGTTCATGTGCAGCTTCATCAGCAACCGGCTTTTCAAGTTCATCGGTGCAGGTTTTACGCTGCTGTTAGGTTTTTCGGTTATTGTCGTTTCGTACCACTTCCCGGAATGGGTGACGAAACCGCCTGGAGAAGCCGTGGTGTACGTGGATATTGCGGTGAACTACCTGCTGTTCGGTACGGCCCTGTTCGGCATCTGTTCGTACGCCATCCGTGCGTACATGAAGGAATGCGACATGAAGGACAAGCTGTTGAAGCGGCTCGAGGACCAGTCGAGGCGTGACGACCTTACCGGACTGTACAACAGACGTTACTTTGTTCGATATCTGGAAGATGTCGTGTGGCAGAAGCGCGATTCCTTTTTCGTGGTGATGTTCGATATCGACGGCTTTGCGCAGATCAATTCGACGTGCGGGCGCGTGTACGGAGATTCGGTTATTTCCACGGTGGGCAATCGCATTATGGAATCCATCAACGAAGAGGTGGGGGAGAGGGCGTTCCTCTTTAGCGGGGAAACTTTCGCCTGCATCATGGCGGGAAATTCCGAAATAGATGCGCTGACCCGTGCTGAACAGATTCGCGAGGGCGTGGCCAAACAGCATTGGGCGGATTTCCCGATGCTCCAGGTGACCGTGAGCGGGGGCGTGATTCCCTGCCATATCGGGGAAGAGTACGACAAGCAGTTGATTATGCGCGTGGTCGAGGACCTCCTTTTCGCGATAAAGCGCAAGGGTATGAACCAGGTGAAGATCTATACGGGAATGAGTTTCACCTAGCGCTCGGCTCTGGGTAAAACACCTTGTGTTGATAAATTGTTGATTAAATGTAGGGTCGTTTGGTGATATTGCCTTTTTCGGGCTGAAAAATGCTTCTCCGCCCGGAAACACCCTTGATTTGTCGTGTTTTTTTGCTAAATTTGCGACTCATAGAAAATTTGCATCTATAAAAAGGTTTTATCATGAAAAGAACATTCCAGCCTCATAATCGTAAGCGTGTCAACAAGCATGGTTTCATGGCACGCATGGAAGACCGTTGGGGTCGTGCCGTCCTGAGCCGTCGCCGCGCCAAGGGCCGCAAGCGCTTGACCATCAGCGATACCGTTTATAAGAAGTAAGTCGGGGCTGGCTTATAGCCACTCTGCGTTCTTATCGGCTGCCGGCTCAGCCAGACTACCGGCAAGTAGCCGTCCAAGGGAAATTCGTCCGCTCTCCGTCCTTGTCGATGAAGTGGATTGAAAGCCCGGACGGTTTTTGTCGTTTCTGTTTTTTGGCTAAAAAGAAGAACGGCAATGCCGTATACCGAAACAAGTGTCGCAGAGTCCTGCGGCCATTGTTTTTTGGGATGGTCCCGCAGATCAAGAAGCCTGTCTGGGCGATGATCGTGGTGACCGACCCTGCCCCGCAGATGACGCCAGCTCGCCTGCGGGAATCCGCGATGAAGCTGTTCCGCAAGATGGAGTGGACCCTCCCCGAAGGAGCGACTGCCGATGCTGGGGAAGATTAGTGCTGCGATTTCGAAGGTGCTGATTGTACCTATCCGGATCTACCAGATAGTCCACCCGTACTTTTTCGGCGGGGTGTGCCGGTTCCAGCCAACGTGTTCGCAGTATGCAATCGAGGCACTCCGTGTACACGGCCCCATCAAAGGTTTCTATCTTGCTGTTTTTAGGATTCTAAGGTGCAACCCCTTCTGCAAGGGCGGCTATGACCCGGTTCCGCCCAGAAAGGAAAAAAAATGAACAAGAATACTATTATCGGTTCCGTCCTGATGGCTGTGATTGTCATCTGGTGGATGACCACGAATTCCGCGCAAGCCGAGGCGCAGGCCAAGGCTAAGGCCGCGGCCCAGGCCAAGCAGGCTGCCGAGCAGATCGAAAGGGCCAAGGACACCGCCGCTTCCGAACTGGTGCTCCCGGTGAACGCTCCTGAGGTCAAGGAACCTCCCGTTCTCGGTGCGGCCCCCGTCGAAACCGCTGATTCCGCTGTCGCCGTGGCCGACTCCGCTAGCGATTCTTCTGCCGCGGCCAAGCCCGCCATCGTCCCGCGTACGGTGACGGTCGAAACCGACAAGTTCATCATGACGCTTTCCAACAAGGGCGGCAAGGTCCAGAGCGTTATCGTGAAGGCTCTGAAGGATTCTGCCGGCAACTTCCCCGAACTCATCCAAGATACGGCGCTCGGCGCCCTCGACTTGAAGCTTGGCGCTGCCGACCTGGGCGATGCCCTCTTTGCTGTTGACGCTCCCGAGTGGATTACGGTGGATGCCGATACGAGCGTGGTGTTTACGTTTACGGATGCGAACGGGAACCAGGTCGTCCGCTCTTACGGCTTTACGAAGGATGGCGTCGCTGTCCGCCAGAGCAACCGCTTTGTCGGGTTCAAGCCTGCTACCTACGAGCTCGCTTGGAAGGGCGGCATGAAGGAAACGGAAGTCTTTCCGGAAGGCAAGAGCTTCGGCGGTACAAGCTACTTCTTCAGCGAAGTCATTTACAAGAACAGCGAAATTACCGAACGCGAAACGTTCTCCGACGAAATGAAGTTTGACGAAGCCCAGTACTACTGGGTGGGTATGCGCCGTAAGTACGTGGCGATGTCGGTACAGTTCGACAGCCCGGTGCCGGCCAAGGTGAAGGGTAAGCACATCGCGGTCCCGGCAGAAGGCAAGTCCGATCCCGGTACCTACAGCCTTTCCATTGCCGACGACATCCGTAGCGATTCCGTGGCCTACAGCCTCATGGTGCTCCCGCTCCAGTGGGACGAAGTCGAAGCGCTTGGCCAGGGCTATGAAAAGATTATCGTGACGGGTTCCAAGTGGTTCCCCGGTTCCAGTGTCTGGTTCGTATGGATTTGCAAGTGGCTGCTCAAGCTGCTCAAGTTCTTCTATTCCATCATCCCGAACTACGGCGTGGCCATCATCCTCGTGACGTTCATCGTGCGCGGTATTACGACTCCGTTCACCATCAAGCAGATGAAGTCTACCCGCGGCATGGCGAAGCTCAAACCGCAGATTGACGCCATCAACGTGAAGTACCGTAGTGACCCGCAGAAGAAGCAGGCGGCCATTATGGAACTCTACAGCAAGAACAACATCAACCCGCTGGCGAGTTGTACGGGCGGATGCCTTCCGATGTTTATCCAGATGCCGATCTTCATGGGCCTTTTCTTCGTACTTGGCCGCGCCATGGAACTGCGTGGCATGCCCGCCTTCCTCTGGATTTCAGACCTGAGCAAGAGTGACGTGGTATGGAGCGGATTCTCCATCCCGTTCGTGATGCCGTCCGGCCTTGCCATCCTCCCGTGGATCATGGTGGTGACGACTTACTTCCAGACGAAGGTCACCATGAGCGGTAGCGCCGGCATGGACCCTGCCCAGCAGAAGATGATGGTGTGGATGATGCCTGCCATGATGTTCCTGTTCAGCGCGGTGATGCCTTCCGGTCTCGTGCTCTACTGGATTGTCTCGAACCTCTGGAGCATCGTCCAGTACAAGGTCATCAACCGCAATCTCGTTCCGGCTACGACGTCTTCCAAGCTTAACGGCAAGGAAGTGAAGGACGCTGAAATCGTAAAGAAGTAATTTCACATTACTCATTTCCAATTTCACATTGAAAAAGGGCCGCGCTGGCGGTTCTTTTTTCGTATCTCTTATTTTTTGAATTTGTCGATAAACCGCTTTGCGGGGAATCCGGCGACCTGGAAGGCTTTTTCCCAGAGGAAGTCCTTGGCGCGGGAAACGAGCGTGTCGGTGCACTTCGGGAACCATTCCTCTTTGAAGTCTGGGGCGAATCCGGCCTTCTTGATGAGGGCGAGGTAATTCTCGTTCAGGGCGTCGTAGGCGTGGTAACGCACGAAGTGCTTCTTTTCTTCGTAGTCGAAACGGCGCTGCAAGAGTTTGCGCTTGATGAACCCTGCCCCCTGTTCGATGAGTTCCTTGTAGGCGAAAAAGACGGGGCGCTCCGTATGGTACAGCGATTCCATCTTGACGTCGGCTTCGCCGAATTTTTCGCTGAGCGCCACTTCGAGGCGGCGCGTCACGTCGTAAAAGTTTTCCTGTTCCGGCGTTTCAAAGAGGTGCATGAAGAATACGCCCAATGCGGCAGGCTTCATGTACAAAAAGAACGATTGCAGGTGCGGCGCGAATTCGTCGTTGGACGTTAGCGAGACTACGTCGGCGTGGCTTTTTTCGGCCTGTTCGAAGTATTCCTCGAACTTGTCCTGGTAATAGACAACGGAATCGTTGATTAGGAGCAAGCGTTCGATGTTGCCGGCGGTATTCGGCTCGTTGGCCGAGCCGTTTACGGAATTGCTGATGGCCTGCATATGCAGGTAGCGCCTCCACATGCCGAAATCGAAGCCGTGGTTTTGCGTCAGGAACAGCTCGATGCTGTTGTCGGCAAGGAACTCGTAGGTCTCTTGCGATAGCGTACGTTCATTGGTGAGCAGGATGACCCGGAAATCGGTTTTAGCCAGGTGGCTGAGGGCGTAGCGCACGTAGCCGGGCAGCTCCGCTCCCTCCTGGTAGCTCGCGTAGAGCGCGATTTTCATGGCCGACCTTGCCACCGTTAGCGCCTTCTGCCGCGGGCTTTTTTACCGCGGGAATCGTTGCGGGATTCGCTGCGGGAATTGTCGCGGTTGCGGCCCCTTTCGCGGCCGGCGAACTGGGCCTTGCGGCGTTGCTCGCGGTTGCGCTTGACGGGCTGGTATTCGGGCTCGTAGTCATCGCCGTCGAATTCATCGGGCTGGCTCAGGTAACCGAGGGCTTCTGCGGCGGCCGCGCGGTCGGCACGGTCTTCCTTGCGGCGCTCGCCCTGACGGCGCGTCTTCTTCGGTTCGCTGCTAAGCTTTTCCAAAATGCTGAAGTCGGCCTGGCCGCGCAGCGGATCCACGCGGAGCAGGCGCACCAGAACCTTGTCGCCACGGCGGAATGTGCGTCCGCTCTTCTTGCCAAAGGCAAGTCCCTGGTCCGGGTTGAAAACGTAGAAGTCTTCGCCTACGATGTCGCGGAAGCGTACGAGGCCTTCGGCAATCGGATCGGCGATGGAGACGTAGATGCCCCATTCCTCGATGCCCGTGACGGTCGCTTCGAAGTCGTCACCGATATGGTTCTTCAAGATCCAGCAGCTGCACACCTTGATGGAAATGCGCTCCACCTTCATATTCTTGATTTCGTTCGTCGAAATCAGGTCGCATACTTCGATGACGCTGTTCGCGCGTTCGGCGTTGATTTCCTTGCCCTTGCGCGCGAGTTCGCGATGGCACCAAAGGTCGGCGTAACGGCGGATAGGCGAAGTGAAGTGGCTGTAGTCTTGCCAATTCAATGCGAAGTGCCCGAAACTGTTGCTGTCGTAGTGGGCCTTCTGCATACTGCGGAGGATCCGGTTCATGAGCGTTTCGTCGTCACCGGCGCGCTTTACCAGGTGCTGGTACAGCTTGAAGGCAACCGGGTTCAAGTTCGTGTCGCCGCGCCTCGGCTTGCCCAGGTCACGCAACATCACGGGTGAATCCTTGAACAGGTCCGGGTACATGTAGTACAGCTCCATGATATCCTTGGTATCGGGCGCTTCGTGGATACGGTAGATGCCCTGGAGCTTGCGCTTCAAGAGTTCCTTGGCGCAGCAGTTGTTCGCGATGAGCATGCACTCTTCGACCCACGAATTCGATTCGTCGGTTTCGCGCGGTATAATCTTGACGGGCTCGCCCTTTTCGTCGAACTGGCAGCCGTATTCGGTGCTCTTGAATTCGAGCAGGCCTTCCTTGGTGCGGTTCTTCTTGAGCAACGCGGTCACTTCGGAAAGCGCCTTGATGGAATCGTCTCCGGCTTCCATCATCTGCACGGCTTCGCGGTAGGTGATGCCCTTGGAAACGTTCACGATACTGCGGTGGAAATCCCAGCTGAGTACGTTCGCGTTCTTGTCGAGTTCCATCATGCACGTGAAGGCGCAGCGGTCTACGCCCTGGTGCAAACTGCACACGCCGCTCGAAAGCTTTTCGGGGAGCATCGGCACGGCCGTCCACGGCAGGTACTGCGTGTAGCTGCGTTCGAGAGCTTCTTCGTCCAGCTCGCTTCCTTCGGGCACATAGTAGCTCACGTCGGCGATATGGACGCCGAGCTTGTAGCCGTTCGGGGTGCGTTCTACGCTGATAGCGTCGTCATGGTCCATGGCGCCGTCGGGGTCAATGCAGAGCACGTCGAGCTTGCGGTAATCGACACGGCCCTTGAAATCCTTGGCGCTCGGTTCCTTGATGCCTTCAACAAATTTCTTGATGGCGGGGGAGAAGTCCTTGGGAAGGTTGTTCTCTTCCATGAACTTCGCCTTGACTTCGTCCCAGGTGACGTTGAGGGCGTCGGCGGTATGGTCCACCTTCGCCAAATAGCTATGCTTGAGTTTCGGGTGCGGGTACAGCGTAAAGTTGATCTTCTCGCCTTCCTTGCCCGGAGCCTGGCGGCGGTGGCACATCTCGTATACCTTGCCGGTATCGATTTCGTGGACTTCCCATTTTTCTTCGTCAATCTGGTGCAGTATGCCGCGCTTCACGCGGGTCTCGTTTTCCTTGCCGGTCTGCCTGCGGCTACGTGCACCGGGGCGGCGGTTGTCTTCGATGCCCTGCTCCGCGAATTTGCGGCGACGCTTCTCGTTTTTCTCTTCCAGCGGTTCTCCGTCGCCCAGCTGGTATTCCTTATGGCTGGTGCGCTTGAGGAGTCCCCTCTCCACCATGTCGGCGAGGAGTTGCTTGAAAGCCATCTTCTGTTTTTTCGGAAGTCCGAGCGCTCCGCGGAGCTGGCTCCCGACCATCGGTTCGTCACGGAGTATAGCGATAATCTGTTCTTCACTAGGTAAATGCTGAGCCATTCTAGGCCTCCTTGGCATTGCCCTTGGCGGCTTCTATTTCTTGCTGCTTGTAGGGCATTGCGGATTCAATCAAATCGTGTAGTTCGTCGCGCAGGTCGCCCATCGGCTTGTCTGCGTAGTCTTCGCCCTTCACCATCGGGTGGACGACAATTTTGACTTCGCCTCCGCGAATGGACCACTTGACCTTCGGGAGGATTTCGCCCGTGTTCACGAGGGTGACGGGGAGGATGTCGAAACGCTGTTCCTTTGCCATGCGGAAAATTCCGTTCTGGAACTTGAGCATGTGGCCGTCTTCGGTGCGGTGGCCTTCGGGGAATACCGTGAAGTTGTAGCCCTTCGCGAGGCGCTCGGCGACCATCTTGCCCATGCCGGCGTTCTTGCGCGGGTTCTTGTGGACGGGAATGCAACCGATGGTGCTGATGACCCAGCCGAAAATGGGGGCCTTCCAGAGGCTCGCTTTCGCCATGAACGCGGCGTTACCGATGGCGGGCCAGAGGACGTTGATGTCGAGGAAACTCTGGTGGTTTGCGACAATCACGAAACCTTTTCGACCCTTCGGAATGTTTTCTTCACCTTCGATTTTGAGGGTGATGTGGAACAGCTTGAACGCGATGCGCGTAAAGAAGAATTGGCAGACGTTCGTGATTTCTTCCCTGTGGCCGCGGATGTACCCCTTGTAGATGATGTAGGGGATGCCGAGGATTAACATGCCGACGACGACGATGAGGTAGTATAAAATTGCGAGAAAAGCGCGGTAAACAGACATAGAATTCCTGGGGGTTGGTAACTATGCCTATAATGTATATTTTTTGCGCGGAAAGGACAAACGCTACTTTATTTTCCACTCAAGTGTCTGGCCTGCGGCAAGCGGAACGACGCCGTTCACCACGGCCGGGACTGTCCATGCTTCTTTCACGACCTCGATCTGCTTTGTGGTGCGCGGAATGCCATAGAAATCGGCTCCGAAACCGGCGATAAAATTCGTAAGCTTGTCTAGGTGGCCGGCTTTCTCGAATTCCTGTACCAACAGCGGGATGGCCACGGGAGCGCTGTAGACGCCCGCCGCCCCGCACGGACATTCCTTCTTGCCCAGCTGGTGCGGGGCGGAGTCCGTGCCGAGAAAGAACTTCGGGTTGCCGCTGAAGGCGGCTTCGCGGATCGCGGCACGGTCTTCAGGCCGCTTCGGCAGCGGTTTGCAAAAGTGGTGCGGCCTGAGGGCGTCTCCGACGATATCGTCGAGAGTCATCATCAGGTGGTGAATCGTGAACGTCGCCGCCACGTTGGCGGGCAGGCGCTTTACCGCCTCGACCGACTTTGCGGAACTCAGGTGCTCAAAGACAATCTTCAGCTTCGGGAACTTGGCAGCCAGAGTCTCCACGCGCTTGATGAACGCCGGTTCGCGGTCCAGGCAGAACTCACCCGGTTCCTCGCCATGCACGCACAGCACAAGTCCCAGCTTTTCCATCATGGCGACTACGGGGAAAACCGCTTCAAAATCGCTGATGCCGTCGGCGCTGTTCGTCGTGACGCCCGCCGGGTAGTACTTGCCCGCGACAACGCCTACCGCCATCATGTCCTTCAAGTCCTGCTCCGTGTAGTTCGGGTTCAGCTTGAACGTCATGAGCGGTTCAAAGTCCGGGCGCACGTCCTTCGCGGCATCCAGAATCTGCGCCTTGTATTCGGCAATCGCCTTCGCCGATGTCATCGCGGGGACGGTGTTCGGCATAATGATGGCACGCCCGAATTGGCTAACAAGGTCACGTACATAGCCGGGCATCAGGTCGCCCTGGCGCAGGTGGGCATGAAAATCGTCTGGTAAAGGAAGAAACATTATTGCAAACCTCTCATCTCACATCTAACATCCCACATCTACATTTACCCGCTGGTGCGCAAGTCGCGGAAGAGCTCGCGTGAAATCGCGGTGTCGGCATTCTGCCAGTAGTCGAAGGAATGCGGCTCCGTAAGGGTCTTGTTGTAGAGGAACACCAAGTTGCAGTTCAGTTCCTTCGCAATCATCAGGTCGTGCGTGATGATGATGATGGAAGTCTTGAACAGCGTTCTCATGTTGTCGATCAGTGGCAGCAGGTTACGGCGGTTGTAGTTGTCGAGACCGGCGGTGGGTTCGTCCATCAAGAGCAACTCGGGGTCCATCGCCCAGGAACGTGCGATGGCGACGCGCTTCTGCATGCCCACGCTCAACTGGTGCGGGAACATCGTCGCACAGTCTCTCACGCGCATCAGGTCCATAGCCATGTTGATCTTTTCTTCGATTTCCTTGGGGGAACCCTTCTTGTGGTAACGCAGGGGGAGCGCAATGTTGTCGCGGACGCGCAGGTTCGAAATCAAGGCCCCGTTCTGGAAAACGAGCCCCACCTGGCGCTTCGCAATTTCAAGGGCGGTCTGTCTTTCGGCCGGGATATGCTCACCGAAGTAATAGAGCCTGCCGGCGCTAGGCCTTGCAAGGCCAGCAATCACTCTCAAGAGGGCGCTCTTTCCTTGCCCGGAAGGGCCGCCGATGCACAGTGTCTCACCGCGTTTCAAAATCAGGTTGGCCCCGCAAATCAGTTCCTTGTCGATGTCGCAATTCTTGTCGAAATAATCAAGCGCACGCGGCTTCGAGAATGTCGTGCCGGCGAGTCCCTTGTAGGAAAGGTGCAGGTTTTCTATGCGCAGGGCTTCGTTGTTCATTAGATAATCTTCGATATTTCGTTGACGTAATCCAAGAAATAGAACATAGAAAGAACCACGTCGGCGCACACAATGTAGAAGAAGGACTTGATGACGGATTTGCCCGTCGCCTTCGGGACCTGGCGGATGTCACGGGGAATGTTCATCGCCTGGTAGCAGGCGTTCGTCGTGATGATGCATCCGAATACAATCGGCTTGATAATGATGAAGATGAAGTCCGTCATGGAAAGCGCTTTCAAGATTTCTGTCGTGAGATAATCCCACGTCAGCTGAAGGTTCAACGCGTTTCCGGTAATGACGATGAGGGTCTTGATGACGAGGTAGCCGGCACCGATGGCGCTTCCGCTGAAGATTATCGTCATGATGAACGTCGCGATGGTTCCGCCGATAAGACCCGGCATCACCAGGTAACGGATGGGGTCTACGCCCATCGTGGCAAGTGCGTCGACTTCGGAATCGATGACCATGCTGCCCACGTACGTCGTAAGCGAAGATCCGCTTCGTCCCGCAATGAGGAATGCCGTAAGGATAGGCCCGAGTTCACGGATAATCACGACCACCATCAAGCTTCCGACCACGTCGCTAAAGCCGACCTTTCCCATCATCGTCATGATTTCTACGATGACGATAGCGCCGAAAAGGGTCGCCACGACGAACAGCACGGGGAAAATCTCAACGCCGGTGAAGAATGTCTGCAAGATGACATTCCTGGAGTCTGTCTTGAAACTGCGGCTTTCAGAAAAAATAGAGGCGACGGCGCGTAGGAAAAGTCCCACCTGCTGCCCGAAGGAACGCTTCATCAAGAAAAGACCGAGCTTGTGGAAGGCCCTTCCGCAAGTCGTCAGTTTTTCCTGTTCTTTAGTCTGCTCCAGTTCCATCGTCATCGCCAACATGCATGCCGTTAATTGCGTTCAGGATTTCTTGCCAAAGCGCTTCCAGACCGGTTTTCTTGAATGAACTTACGCAGATGGGCTTGGTGGGCAGCGACAGGCGTTCCTGAATCAGCTTCAGGTTCTTCGCCAGTTCAGACTGGTTCACCTTGTCCCGCTTGCTGGCAACGACCAGCACGGGGCAACCCGTGGCGCGGATGCTCTCTACCGTTTCGATGTCGATAGGGGTTCCGCCATGGCGTATGTCCACCAAGTAAACAAGCCCGCGCAAGTCCTGGCACTTCTCCACGTATTCGCGGATAAAGTCGGCCATTTCGTCGCGTTTGGAATTGCTCACCTTGGCAAAGCCTACACCAGGTAAATCTACAAGAAAAAATTGATTGTTGACTTTAAAAAAATTGATTTCGCGCGTTTTTCCGGGGGTAGCACTGATTTTTACCAGTTTTTTCTGCCCCATGAGGGTGTTGAGCAGCGAAGATTTGCCAACGTTGGACCTTCCGAGAAATGCCACTTGGGGCAGGCGTTCCTTGGGGAGCCCTTTCAGGTTGACCGCCGCCTTTACGAATTCGGCGCTGGTAATCGTGAATCCACCGACGGTGACGGGTGAAAAACTCATAGGCTGACCCTCCCTTCGAATGCGCGGAGCATGGTGACTTCGTCGACGAATTCCAGGTCGCTCCCCATGGGGATGCCGCGGGCGAGGCGCGTGCGTTTGACGTTTACCCCGGCGAGCATGCGGTCAATCATGAGTGCGGTACTGTCTGCTTCGGGGCTGGAACCTAGTGCGAGGACGAGTTCTTCGATTCCCTCTTCCTTGATGCGGGCGACGAGCTGCGGCAGGTGCAGGTGTTCGGGGCCGATTCCATCAAGCGGGGAAAGGACACCACCGAGAACAAAGTAAAGCCCCTTGAAGATGCCGGAACGTTCGAACGGGATGATGTCGGAACTCTTTTCGACGACACACAAGGATTTCGCCCCTGCACGTCCGGTGCAGGTCGGGCAAACGTCCTGGTCGGTAAAGGCGTGACACTTCGGGCAGGGATGAACCTTCTCGATGGCGTTGGTCAAGTTTTCCGCAAACCGTTCGACATCGCTCTTGGGGCGCGTCAGCACGTGATAGGCGAGACGGCGTGCCGTCTTCTGGCCAATCCCGGGGAGGCCTGCGAATTCAGCGATCAGCGCTTCGAGACTTTCCGGTTCAACGTTCATGGGCCCACGTGTAAGCGTCGTTGACGCAACGGTTCAACAAGGTGGAAGACATGTTCAGTTCTTTCAAGATGGTGAGGATCGTCGTCTGGTCGTCCTGCTCCACCGCATCGGCGAGCTTGAGCAAGATGCCGAGGCGTCCGGAACGTTGCAACAGGGCGCGCTTCATTTCTTCGTCGGCAGGTGAATCGGTAAGGATGGCTTCGAGCGGGGCGCCGACGAGGGCGTCCATACGGCTGATGAGGCCGACCATAAAAGCCTTTGCGGGCAAGTCGTCGTCGGTGCCGCGGACCACGCGGGCGATGAGCTCGAGGAACTTGGCGCGGTGGCTTGCGTTCTGGAACAGCGGGGAGCTTTGCGGCGTCATGCCCATTTCGGGGCGAGCGTAAAGCATCAGCATCAGCCATTCCTGGATGTTCCGCATGCCAATCCAGATGATGGCGTCACGGACGTTTAAAATCTTCTGGCTGCGGAACTGCGCGTCCGAATTGACGAAGCGGAGCAGGTTCTGCGCGACGTCGCTGTATTCCGAGAAACAGTCACAGAGTTCGTCCAGACTCGGGTGCGTGCGGAGCAAGAGCAAGATGCGGAGGATGGCTGCCGAGGTGGCGTCAATCTTTTTACCGGTCACGAGTTCCGGCTTTGCGAAGAAGAATCCCTGGAAGTAGTCGTAGCCTGCGGCGAGGCACTTCTTGAAGCATTCCTTCGTCTCGACCTTTTCGGCCAAGATTTGAATCTTCTTTTCCTTGAAGAACTGCGCCGCTTGGGCGAGGTCTTCTTCGCTGTTGTCGACGATGTCCATCTTCACGTAACTTACGTAAGGGAACAGCGGCTCGCAGCGCTTGATGAAGTCTTCGTTGTAGATGAAGTCGTCCAGGGCCAGTTCAAAACCGCGGCCCTTGTAACGGATGGCCGCCTTGACCAACGCGTCGTCGACTTCGACATCTTCTAGAATCTCGAGGACAAAGCAGCGCGGGTTCAACAGCCCGAAGACGTTGTCCAGCAGCATGTCGCGGCTGCAGTTGATGAACGCCTTGTGCTCGCCGATAAGCCTCTGCAGGCCGATGTTGTTGAGGACGTTTTCCAACACCTGCGCCGTGGCGAGCACATCGCTTGCAATAACAGCGGTATCGCTTTCGGGCGAATCGCGGAACAAAAGTTCGTAGGCGTAAATCTTGCCTTCGCGGTCAAGGATGGGCTGGCGTGCTAAATAAGCGAGAGAATGCATGGGCAGTAGGGGTTGTGGGGTATGGGGTCGGTCGCCCTATCGCGTAGCTCAAGGGCTCCCTTTGAGGTGTGAGCACATTCACCCAAAGGTGCGTAGCACCGTCCTCAGAGCGGAGCGAGCTCAAAGCGAGTTTACGAGCGACCTCATAGCTCTTAAATTCGTGCGCTCTTGATTCCGAACAGCAGGATGCTCCTTGCGCCCACGTCCCAGAGGCGGTCCATGATGGCGTTCGCTTCTTCTTGCGGGACCATGGCCTTCACGGAGTACCATTCGCGGCCGTGCAGCTTGGTGACCGTCGGGGCGTCGAGGCCCGGAGTCATTTCGCATGCCTTCTGCAACAGTTCGGCGGGGCAGTCGTACTCGATCATCATGTAGGACTGCGCGACCAGCTTGCCCTGGATGCGGCGGATGAGCGTATTGACTTCTTCGAGTTCGGTCTTCTGCGGGTTGCAGAACAGCGCGGCGTTGCTCCTGAACAGCGGGTCACCCACGATGCGGAGCCCGGCCTGCTTGAGCGTCGTACCGGTTTCCACCACGTCGACGATGGCGTCGGCCACGCCGAGGCTCACCGAGATTTCGACGGCGCCTTCGAGCACCACGAAGTCCATCGGCTTCTTGTAGAAGCCTTCCACGATATGCGGGAAGCTCGTGGCAATTGTCTTGTCCTTCAGTTCGTCCAGCGACTGCACCGGGCTGTCGTTCGGGACGGCGGCGCACATCTTGGAGGCGCCGAAGGGGAGGTCCAGCACCTTCACTGCAGGGCTCTTCGCCTCGGCGTTGAAGTCGATGCCGGTGATACCCGCGTCAATGATGCCGCGGCCCACGTACATGGGGATATCGCTCGGGCGCAGGAAGAAGAATTCGATTCCGTTCTTCGTGTCGAGCTGGGTCAAAGTTTTGTAAGGCTTGGATGCCTTGTAGCCGCAGGCCTTCAAGAGTTCCTGCGTGGGCTCAAAAAGCATGCCCTTGTTCGGGAGAGCTACCTTGATCATAGTTTAGCGTACACCTCTTCGAGAGTTAAGCCCTTTTCGGCCATCATCACGGCCACGTAGTAGAGCACCTGCGAAAGTTCGAGGCACTGGGCGTCGCGGCTTTCGAAGCGCGCAGCCTGCCAGCTTTCGGCGGCTTCTTCCACAAGTTTCTTGCCAATAGCGTGCGGACCCTTCTTGAAGAGTTCCGTGGTGCCCTTGCCTTCGGGCATTTCCTTCTTACGCTGGCAAGCCAGGGCGTACATTTCTTCAAACGTCATGATTTTGACCTCGTTGTTTTTTTTACAGTGTAAAAGATAGTATATATTGGTCCTCCCGCTGTTGTTCCAAGGCCCGTTTGGGCTTTATCTAGGCGTGGATACTGGCCTTGCGCGAATCGCCCCAAGATAGTTGGAACTATATTTGTAAGAAAAATGGGGAAAAATGATGAAACCGAATTTTCTTTCAATCCTGGGAATGACCGCGCTGGTGTTTGTCGCCTGCTCCAACGGTCCTAACGTGAGGGACCCGCAACTATTTCGCACCAAGACGGGTGTCATAGGCGTGTTCCGCCAGCCGGCGTTCTACTGCAGCGAGGCGAATCCGCACTACATGCGCTTGGGCGATTCAACAGTCATCGTCAAGCCGACATGGAGCGAAGATCAAGACAACATGTTCCTCGTCCAACACAAGCCGGGCAATGCCACCCTGTATTGGTATGCCTATACCTGCGGTGAAAACGAAAACAAGTTCGTCCTCGATACCGCGGAAAGCTCGAAGAATCCGGGTCCCATTGGCGTCGTCGTTCCCGAACAGGGCTTCTGCAAGACGGTCATTTCGTTCGTGCAGGGCGATAAACTGTTCTCGCAAGATAACGACGTGCTCCATGATATGGCTGCTAAAGAAAAGATGGGCATGAACATCGACGAAATCCCGTTCTGCGAAGTCTTCGACAATACCGGTTCGAAGGTCTCGTTCGCCGACAAGGATTCCCTGCTTGTGGAACAGTACAACGAAGCGGTGGTGGACGCCTCCGACGCCACGTCCGAAGAAATCTACCCGCTCGTCCGTATCGATTCGACGGAAGAATCCGACAGGGTTACGTGGAATTCCGACAAATCCAAGGTGTTGATGGCCGTGCTGGGCGACCGCCCCGACATGTTCGAAGACGGCAGGACGCTTTCCATGGACAAGGAAATCTGGGTGGTGAGCGAAAGGGAACTGTACCAGTGGTACAAGGACAACAAGGCCAGTACGCGTAACTGGACCCTGCGCTTAAGGCAGCTCTTTGGCCTCCCGAAGAACGAACGCGTGACGCACTTCAGCCTCATCTGGGTTTACCCGAGGGATTTGGTCCGCCCCGCCTACGTGACCGATATCGCGAGTTCCGAAATGACGACTTCGTTCGCGGACGAACTTGAAAGCGACAGCACCAATAGTGAACGGATGATGTGGTTCAAGAACTGGTTCGACGACGAGTATTCCAAGAGCTATGTGAAGGGCGCGCGTGGCCGCACCTGGACCCGCTTGGGTTACACCTACGACTGGGGCAGCAGGGGCAGCAACAAGTACGGCCTCTCGCAGTTCCTGGTAGTGCCGGGCGCCGAAGTGGAAGTCCGCTTCACCAAGAACATCAAGACGTATCTCCAGTGGTTGAACGACCGCAACAACTAAACGTCGATATTACTTGCTGACAAGGACCCGCCACAGCTGTTGGCGGGCTTCTTTGTATTTGCGCTCGAACGCGGTTTCGCACTCCTCCGGCGAGAACGCTTCACAAACCACATGGTCATCCCGAACTTGATTCGGGATCAGCATCGCCGCTTCCGCGAATTCGCGGGCGTAAATCTCCCAGTTGGTGCGCAGCTCGATCTGCTCGCCAAGCTTAATCAACGTCGGGAAAATCGGGTGCAGGTGGAACCGCCTTGTCGCCTCGCTCTGCTTGGGCCACGGGTTCGGGTAGTAGAGCGCGTGGTAGGGTATGTGCCACCGTCCGGCGCTCACTTCGTCCAGCGCAAGCTTCCAGAAGTCCAGGAGTTCCGCGCGTACCCAGAAAGCGTTCGGGGGAATCTCCCCGTCTGCGGCTGGAGCGTTTCCCGTACAGGCGCGGGTGAGCCTGACTGCGGATTTGTCTACGCCGATTACGGGCGTGTCCGGGAATCTTTTCGCGATATGGACGGTGCTTTCGCCTGTGCCGCAGCCGGAATCGAGGACAACGTCAAAAGGCTTGCTGGGCGAAGCGCTCCCGTAAAAGCGGTTGACGAATTCCTTCGCGGCATCGAACGCCTTTCGGGTGTGGTCTGCCACGGGGCGTAAAAAAAGGGTGGCCGCATGCTTGCGGACAACCCGTTCCAATTCCTTGTAGGGGCCTTCCTGGTTCGTGGTGACGGAGCGGGCCCCGTTCTGCTTTTCTGGCATTACCGTTTCCAGATGCTGAGGCGTTTTCCGCCAATGAGTTCTACGTCATCCAGCCAGATAT
>CACXKY010000003.1 GCA_902768325.1 Fibrobacter succinogenes | reverse complement strand
GCTTAATCATTTTGCCAACATTGGCAAAATGATAATTAGCGACGCGCACCGATATGAAAAAGCCGGGGTGTTACCCCGGAATAAATCCGGGGCAGGCTCAAGCCGGCGCCTGAGGGCCCGTTAGAAGGGGTGCTGGAAGACTTGGATGGCACAGCCAAGGCAGCAAGTAGGGGGAGACCTCCCCCACAAAAGTCAAAACACGCAATATTTTGCACATTTCGTTGACAATCCCCCATAAAAAATGCATTTTACAGCAAGAACAAGCAATATATTGCACATTTTATCGCCAACGGAATTATTGGGCATGTCGAATCTCGGAAAGGAAATTGCCAGCAGGCGCAAGCAGCTGAATATCTCGCAGGCGGACCTTGCGGAGATGTCGGGCGTTAGCCTGCGGACCGTGAACGCCATTGAGAACGGTAAAGCGAACCCGAGCATCGATGTGCTTTCCAAGGTTCTTGAACCCCTCGGGCTTGTCATCACCTTACAAGAACGGGTACCCACAACCAGCAACTCGAAATACAGGATTCGCAAGGCGAGAGTTCTCAAGAACGGGAAGACTGCGGGCTACCTCCTCGCGAACAAGCGAAAGTTCGTGTTCCTCTATGACCGTGACTACCTTGCAGGCGGGGGCACATCCATCGCCATCGCCTTCCCCAAGTCAAAAAAGATTTTCTCATCGCGACACCTTTTCCCATTTTTCTCTGGGCTCCTGCCCGAAGGAGAAAGCAAGGCAAGCATCTGCAAAAAGCTGAAGATCAATTCTAGGAATGAGTTTGAGATGCTTCAGGTACTCGCGCAATACGAAACCATCGGCGACATCACCGTGCAAGGGATCGAATAATACATTGCCACTGCAGCGTTAAGGCATAACCGATATTGCCACATTTATATTGAATTCAATATTCTCGCAAGGCCTATTTTGGAGTTTACTTCATCTGAATTTGGCAATCAGCGATTGCCAAAACTCAGATTGGGCAAACAGCGTTTGCCCAATCTAATGAGGAGAAAATCCCTCCTGAAATCCTTTTTTCAAACAAATTCGGCGGTTTAGAAATTTTTGTTTACCGCGAGCGATTGGGTGTGGACAAATTTATATTATAATTATGGTATGGCGAAGGAGAAAATCATGAAAAAGGCTAGCTTTTTCGTTCTGCCCCTTGCGCTGGCGACGGCGTTCACGGCGGCATCGGCATTCACTTTAAACGGTACTGTTACTGACGAGGCCGGGACTCCTGTCCAGGGCGCGCTCGTAAAGCTTATCGCCAAAGGCGATTCGGCACAGACCGACAAGGACGGCAAATTCGTTTTCAAGGAAGACGACGTGCTGGGCCTCGCACGATTCAGGGCCGGGCATATTGGCATCGTTGACGGAGTCCTCCGCTTTTCGCAGAGCAGCAACTCCCCCGTGCTGGTGAGCATTTTCGACATGATGGGCAACCTGGTGCTCCGCCAGGAACTGCACGGTTCGGGCCAGGTGGACTTGAGGCAGGGCGTGACGGCACAGGGCTCTTACTTTGCGAAGGTACGCGTGGGGAGCGCCGTGGAGACGGTCCGATTCACTGCGAACGGCAGCCGCGTTAGCGCAATCGGGATGGGAAGTTCCCGCAGCAACAGGGCCTTGCTGAAAGCGGGCGACGGGGATTCCCTGAGCGTGACGGCATCCGGATTCGACACGTTGAAGGTGGCGCTGCCCAACCTCGACACGACGGTAACTCTCAAACTCAAGAAGGTGGCCGAAGAGCAGACTTACGCGTTCGGCTACGGCATCGGCAACAAGCCCACCCCGAGTAAGGGCTGCGGCAAGGACAATACGCTCGAGGACTACTTCAAGTTCACAGGCGGCGGCGTTGAGCACGAAGTCTATCTCACCATGCCCGAGAACTACGACAAGAACAAGCCCTACCGCCTGGTGTTCGGCATGCACTACATGGGCGGTTCCGCCGAGGCTGTGGCAAAGAGGGAATCCTACTACGGATTACGCAACCAGTCGGGCGCCAAGGAAAACACCATCTTCGTGGCACCGCACGGCTACACCGACGAGAACGGCAAGGAAAATCCGTGGCGGTGCGGCGACGACAAGGACCACCTCTTCTTCGACGAGTTCCTCACCTACCTGAACGAGAACCTCTGCGTGGACACCTCGCGCGTATTCTCCGTCGGGTTCAGCTTCGGCGCCATGTTCAGTAACTCCCTTGCACAGGATTTCCAGGACCGCCTGCGCGGCGTGGTGGTATTCGCCACGATGGACCAAGTGATTTACTTGCCCAAGAACAAGGGACTTCCCATCGCATGGATGGGGACTGTCGGCATGGGAGACGAACTTTGTACGCCCAAGCTCGGCCGCAGTGCCCGCGACAGGATTCTGAAGAACAACGGCAAGCCCGATGCGGAGGGGAACTTCACCGACGCTAGGAGCGAAACGGCCGACGAATACACCGGCAGCGGCAACCACGTGTGCTCGACCCGCGCTTCCCCGTGAAGTGGTGTACTTTCGACGGCCAGCACACGTACAACCCGCGCGAAGACGGCAAGGTGTGGACAACCGAAACCGCCTGGGAATTCATTACGCAGTTCTAAAAAAGTACAGCCTTACCAGTCCCTGGCGGGCCTAGCTTGGCCGCGGACGGGTTTCCAGGGCTTGCGTTCGCCGTTCTGCTCGTCGAAATCCTTCAGGAGCTGCGCGGCTTCCTCAGGAGTCATCTCGCCCATTTGCGCGGGCTGTTCCTGGGGTTCCTCGCCCTGGCTGTCGCTCGAGCCTTCTTCGGGCTGCTGCGGCTGCTGTTCGGACTGTGCGCCGCCTTCGCTGTCGGAGCTTTCACCACCCTGGCTGCTGCTGGACTGGCCGCCGCCCTGCTGGTCTTGATTCTGGTCATCGCCCTGGCTCGAAGAACTTTCTGAACCGCTGGAATTGCCATCGCCGTTCTGGTCCTGGTTCTGCTGGTCCTTGTTTTGGTCCTGATTCTGATCCTGGTTCTGATCTTGATTCTGGTCCTGGTTGTTATCCTGGTTCTTGTCGTTCTTCTTGTTTTCGTTCTTCTGCTCGTCCTTGGCTTCTTTGATGCGGTCAAGGAGCATTTGCAACTTCTGGTCGTTCGGGTAGTATTGCAGACCTTCGTTGCAGGTAATTTCGGCAGAAGGCAAACGGTTCTCGATGTACTGGAAGGCGGCATCGCTGTAGTAGGCGCTCGCCGACTTCGGGGCGGCAAAGGCCGCGACTGCAAAGAACACAATCACCAACACAGAAACAAGAACGTTATGCCTGGATCCTTCGCGGTTTCTCCGCTCAGGATGACGATTTTCGCAACGGCAATCTTGCATTGCTCGTACCTCAAAGCGACCGAAGGGAGCGTGCTCATAGCTCATAGCCATTAGATCACCTCCAGGTCGTTGTCAGTGTTGCTTGCGTCAATCTTGGCCTTCGGCTTACGACCGGCCTTGATTTCGATGACGTCGTCGATGCGCTGCACGTGGCCGCTGAGCTGGCCCGCAGTCTCGTCTTCGGCAATCAGATTCTCGAGCATCTCCTTCGCTTCGGCGTACTTGCCGTCTTTGCAAAGCTGGAGTGCACGCGCCAAAACTTCCTTCGCCTTATCGGAAAGCGGTGGCTGTTTCTGGTCGTTGTTGTCCTGATTCTGGTCTTTATTTTCTTTCTGCTTGTCGAGTTCTTCCTTGAGCTTGCGCTGAACGATTTCCACGTTCTTCTTCGCATTTTCAAAATCGTTGTCGAGGTCGATGGCTTTCTTGAGGTAAGCGACCGATTCGCGCCAGGCGGCAATGCGTTCGCTGCCTTCGGCAGCCTTTTCACCGATGCGGAAATGCGTGTTCGCCAGGTTGTAGGCGGCCTTCGCGGCCATCTTTTTGTCCGGCATGCGCACGGCGCTTTCGAGTTCCTTCTTGGCCTCTTCGTAATTGCCAAGCCTGTACTGGCACGTACCGATGTTGTAGAACAGAAGCGGGTTCGCGGGTTCGGCCTCGCGGGCCTTCATATACTTTTCCAATGCGCCGGCATAATCGCCATTCTTGAACAGCTTGTTGCCGTCATTAATGGGCCGCGCCCATAGCGCCACCGCCAAAAAACACGTCAAAAAAACAAACAATCGCATTCTAATCACAAACCTCTGAACTAGATTCCTCGCCGCAGTACGACTTAGAATGACGTTTTCACGCCTTCATTCAATTCTTTTATGGCTAGAATATACAAAAAGAGGCCGTCAAAAAACAACGGCCCCGGCACAGTTTGAGCGTCTACATAACCATTATATACAATACGGAACTGCTTACCACGAATCCCATAATTATTACGTGCCCGACAACCTTCCACATCACTGATGAACCCTTCATGGTCGCCCCGATGGCGACAAAGGGGCAAAAACTCAGGAGGACCGGCAAGATATACCTGAAATCGGAACTGCACGCATACGCATACTTTACACGCAGGGCCATCAAGGCGGCAATAAACGCCACGCCCTGCAGCAGAAGAATCCAATGGACAAGGTTGAATCGGGTTTTCCAGAAGTCACGGGCCCCGTACACCAAGAGCCCCAAGAGCAACACGCTCATGATTGTCGCCCAGAACCGCCCATTCGCATTTTCAAGCAGGCTCCATTCCCCAAAAAGCGAGGTCTTCAAGACAAAATTCCAGAAAAAGTCGCGGCCCATACGGCTGTTCCAGCAGCTCGTAAACGGTGACTCCAAGAAATTCTTCAAGTCGAAATAGAGGTAGTTATACGTCTCGTTCTGGACCTTCATCGCGGAATTCAGCGAATGGGCGTTCCCGACCAGTTCCGGCCCGTGCAACGTCTGGAAGGCAAATACCGCGACCAGCACCACGAACAGCATCCACGAAATCACCTCGGATTTCGTCAAGTTTAAAAAGCGGTCGTTGGTAAAGAGCCCGCAAACCGCGAACACGAAGAACATCCCCAGCGTAACTACCGCGGTCGACTTCGTCCACAGCGCAAGCGCCGTAGACACAAGCGCCAACATCAAGTACCTCCCGCGACCGCCCTTGACATAACAGATTCCCGCCCACATGCAAAGCACATGCAGCATATAGAACATCTGGTCATTGCCGATACGCGGGGCGACCATAATCATCAACGGCCAAAAAATCCAAAGGATGGACGCCAACAGGAGCGGGCGCCCCTGCAGGATTTTTTTCAAGAAGAGCAGGCCCAAGAAGGTCGTCACCACCGAAAGCAACAAGCTGAACGCCTGCAGCCCCGTCGTTCCCGGCATGCCCAGGAATTCGCTCAGCGCATAAGACGGAGCCGCCGCCACGTAATAGACCGGCGGATGGTAGCAAGACCAGCAATCCGTCTCGTTCGGGATGAAATGGTTCTCGAGAATGTACTGCACGTACTCGATATGGCCTTCCACATCCATCGAAAACTTCTTGTACGGCGTAGCCATGAAGAAGAAACAACGGAAGAGGATGCCGATAAAGAGCAACATGATGAGCGGTTTGCCGAGCCGCAAACGGCGCGCGACAAGAACCACAAGCAGGGTAAACGAAACCATCGCCAAGATCTTTACGATTTCCCCCACCACGGAAGTCATCTTCACAAAGGCCATCATGCCGCCCGGGCCTCCCCCGTTATGCATCGAAATCGAATAATGCGTATTTTCGCCCTGCTGGAGAGGAGCAAGAGCGCTGTCCGTAAGCAAAAAGCCTTTTGAAAAATCGCAATGGCCCCTGACACCCCCCAAGTCCAACGTCTCCTTGCCTACAGTAACGGAGTCCGCGCAATCATCGGGAATAATCCACATGTCGTAAGAAAGGCCATAGCGGTTCACGATATCGAATTCCATCGTGAACGGGGTATTGGCTTCTATTTCCCGGGAAAACGGAAGCGAGACTTCTTCGGCCATTCCGCCCTGTGCGTATACCACGTTCTCGATCGTAATGTTGCTGACGATTCCTAGCGTAAGGAACACGAGGAAACAAAAGGCCGCAATAAATTCTGGTGACTTGATAAACTTCATAAAAACCGCTTTAGAGATTACGCCCCAACGCTTCACCCGGAGGGGTGAAGTTTCAAGGCCTTTTCAAAGGTGTTTTAGTTACTGCATTTTTGTTTATAGCGCTCGGCGATATTCACCAAGAGGTCTTCTGCAGATACTCCCGCATCGGATATCGGAACGACACAAGTCATGTGAACCTCTGGTTCTACACCACATCCCTGTTCATTCGCTCTATCCGCAAATATGCCCGAACGGCTTTCACATTCCTGCTTGAATCGGAAGAACTCGGCACGGCAATCTTCCATACCGTCCAAGTACACGTTCTTTTCCCTTTCCAAGACGATACCCTGCCCTATCAACACGAGGCTCGCCCATTCCCCTTCCGCTCCAGAGGTTTTCAGCCAGACGCCGCTTTCTTCTTCGTAGAGGCGCACCTCGCACAGGGGATCCGATTCATAGTAGACTTCACCACCCTGCATCGTGAACAGCATTTCCAACACCGGTATTGGCAAGGTGTCCAAAATAGTCAAATCCTGAATAACCGAGGCAGCACTTGAAGTTGCCATGGCCACACTTGAAATTGCCATGGCCATACTTGAAAATGCCATGGCCATACTCGACGAAGACTTCGCCCCGGCAGTCGCAATACTGCTCGAAGAAGCTTTATCTTCGAGATAATTCGTTTCTTCGGCGATGACATCGTTCGACTCCGTTGTCACCCCGGCCGCATCGTCGGAAAAAGAACACGATACGAACAGGGCAAAACACAGGGTAAGTCCTAAAAGCTTATTCATGGCACCCTCCCTGCGGCCTAGTCAGCGGAAACAGCTGTAAATTCAAACGGTATACTTGTTCGGCACGTTTTTCTTCGCTTGCAATGGCGATAATCTTTCGCCTAAACATCTCGACTTCGTGAGCGATGCGTAAGAAGGTCCTGCGCGAAATCCCCATGGTCATTCCGGCAAAGCGACGTTCATCCACGGGAATGTTTTCAAGCGCATCGACAGCGAGTTCGGCCATCTGCCGATGCATGGGACGCATGGCCGGAGGAACCTTGCCCGCAACGCCCGTCACCACCTTCTCGGATTGGCGGTAATGATACTCGTCCTGCTTTTGGAGCAAGCCCGCCTGCACCATAAAGTCGAGCGACTTGCGGATTTCCGTGGCACTCAATTCCGGGTAGCACATTTTGGAAAGTTCCATCGGCTTTACGCCAGGGTTCATCGGCGCCAGTTCACGCAACACCGGATTATACCACTTGCTAAAATAGGCGTAGGCATCGGCCGCCAGCGTACGCACCTTGTTTTCTTTGGCCAGCAGCTGCATTTTCGCAAAGGCGTCCCTGCGCTTGCCTTCGTCACGCGCATCGGCAAAGGCGACCATTTCGCGGAAGTATTCCTTGGCACCACCGTCTAGTTCCATCGCATCGGCGACACGTTCTACACCCGCCTTCGAAAGGCGGCTCTTGCCATCGCAAACGAGCTTCATGTAGTTCGACGAAGAGAACCCCGCAATACGCGAGAACTCCCTCCACGTAAAAGCCGACGTACGCTTGCGTTCGTCGTAGAACGCCTGCATGTAGCGCCTGTAATCGATATACTCAAATATTGGGCTCACGGATTTCCCCCGCCACCAATATAGCCATTTCATAACACAAAATCATTGTTTTTAAAGCAAATTCTAAAGTTTTTACAGTTTCAGCAAATTTTTAGGCTTATATAACACAACTTGTGGTATATAGCAAAACCGTTTTTTCAACAAATTAATGGACGCCGGGAATCGGGCTAGCGGAGTTTGATATAGGCGTTCAGCCAGTCCGTATGGTCGCTGTTATCATCTCCGTCCGGATCGGTCGAGAATTCCAATTTTTTGGCACCGCGCACAGAAAGCGCCGCAAAGACGGGACCGTCGTTTCCGCGAAGGACACGGCTCCTCCAGATTTCTTCTCCATCCAGCTTCACGATAAAGATGGCCTGGCCGCGGTCGTAGACTTCGTCATCGATTCCTGCACCGAAGAAAAGCGAGTCGGCATCTTCCGGCAGTTCATACACCACCGTCGAGGGCGCGTGCGTCCCGAGGCCGTTCTTGTACAGGCGATCGCCCGAGGTGAGCAAGCGGCCTTCCACCGATTCGTTGACGCGCGGGAACCGGAAACTCTGCTTTTCGAACAAGGCGGGCAGATTCGTCACCAGGACGTTCTTGATGCCTGCAGGGACCTTCACGGGGCGGTTACGGTACAGCAGGTTGCCGCATTCCACTAAAAGCACAAACAGCAAGCATCCATATACCGCGAGCGCCGGGATGCGTAGACGCGCAATGAGCGAAAGGACCTTCGGGAAGAACTTCGGGAAGGCGATAGCGACCAGCATGGCGACAAGCGCGACACAGCCGACCGTCGACGCTACCTTCCAGGCATCGCCTCCCCTGAACGAGTTGATGAAGTTGATGTTCATCGAGGCGACAAGCGTTACGAGCAGGCAGAACACGCCACCGCGCTTGAAATCCCACACGGCCCAGCAGAGGGCCGCCGGTACCGCGTACAGCAAGTAGCGTTCATGCATGCCCGGCAAGACGACAAAGAAGGCCAGCGCATTCAACGTGCAGAGCGCATAGGCCGAGCGCACGCTGCGGCAGAACAGGCTCTTGACGAGCACAAAGATTGAAACGGCAATAAACAGGAGCCTACCCATGACACTCGGCTTCAGGAGGAAACCTAGACCATAGTCGCGGACGCCCCAAATGGGAATGTTGTCCGGAGTCGCGTTCCCCGCCAGGAGCATCCACAAGTTGGCTCCATTGAAAGTGGCGTAGGGGTACTGGCTCGAAGTCTGCACGTAGGCGTTCGTCAGCATGCGCACCAAATTGCCGGTCACCAGGAACGGGAGCAGTACGAGCACGGCCCCGGCGACAGCAAACGGCAGGCCCTTCCAGGAGATGCGCCAATGGCGGAGGAACAAGCCGCCGAACACCGGCAGGAACATGATCATCTGGAACTTGGTCAGCACCGAAAGGACAAAGAACAGCGAAGCGAACTTCACCTTGCCTGGGCGGCTGATGCAATAGATGGAAAGCATCGCGAGCACGACGGGGAGCAAGTCCACCTGGCCCCAGATCGGGCCGTTCAAGAGGAGGGCCGGGTTCAGCGCGACAAAGCCTATGAGCAAATGGCGGCGCCACTGCGGGCAGCCGAACCTACCCGTAAAGCGGCAAAGCCAGTCCACCAAGAAGATGTGGGAGAAATAAACCGGCCAGAGGCAGATAAACTTGAGCAGGAATGTCTTGCCGACCGCGACCGAGAAAAGCCAATGGACTTGCGCCACGACCCACAGCCAAAAGACATACAGCGGAGGATAATTCCCCTTGAAGTTGCCGAAGCCACCATCAATCAGCTGCTGTACCCAGCCTACCCAGAAGCTCTGGTCGCCATCGTAGGCGCTACCCAAGGTGCAAATCAAGTTGGCAAGGATACAGAGCGTTCCCCAAAGGAGAAACACTTTCACGTCTTTCGCATAGCGGTACATTATCATACTAGAGACTCATTATCAACGCAGATGAACAGACAACGAATACGGCCACCGCCAAGAGGCCCAGCGATTTCGACTTCACGGACGCACTGTCGCCGGCGATACCTTCGGCTACCCACGGGAGGCAACTCAACAGCACGGGGACGATATAGCGGAAGTCGTTACTGCAAGAGAACGGGTACTTGAGGCGGAGTGCAATCATAGCCGAGAAGAAGAACAGCGCCTGGGCGGCAAGCAGCACCTGGACCTTGGTCCAGCGGGATTTCCACAAACCGCGGAGGCCGAAACCAAACAACGCGAGGAAGCTTGCGCTCACGAGGGAAGCAAGCCATTGCCCTGCCGGAGTTTCCAACAGTTTGAATTCGCCGAACAGCGATGTCTTGGCAAGGTAATTCCAGAAGAACTGACGGCCCAGATTGTCGTGCCACGGGTCCGTATAGGGCTGCGTCAAGAACGTACGGATATCGAAGAACAAGAAGTTCCCCGGGCGGTTCTGGATAAGCACCGTATTGTCGTTACCGCCCGCATTGCCGACGACATCCCCACCGAGTACGCGGATAAGGACGACCACGCCGGTAATAACCAAGAGCGCGAGGGACGCCCATTCCAAACGGCTCAGGCCACGCAGGAACCGCGGGACCGTCTGCACAAGGACTGTCACTCCGATGAGGCCGAACGTCACGACCGCCGTAGACTTTGTCCAGTAGGCGACAGCGGCCGCAATCACCGCCGAAAGCATGTACTTGCCCATGCCCGTCTTGATGTAACGGATACAGCCCCACAGCGCGACGATGTGCATCGCGTAGAACAGGATGTCGTTGCCTAACCGCGGCGACGCCAAGATAAAGCTAGGCCAGATACTCCATAACAGCGCCGCGATGTAGCGCGGAGCGCCCCAGAGGGAATTCTTGATGCAGGCGAGGCCGAACGCAAGCGCCACCAGCGAAATCAAGAAGTCGAACCACTTTACCGCATCTTGCGGAGTCCCGCCAAACCAGTGGGAAAGATTCCAGACACCGGCGCTCGCGATGTAGTAGACCGGCGGATGGTAGCACGTCCAGCATTCATTCGACGCCGGGAGGTGATGGTCTTCCGCAATGATTTTCATATAGTGGACGTGGCCACCGACATCGTGCCCGCGTTCGTCATAGAACGTCGCCTGGGTATAGCCGACGCGCAAGAGCAGGCCCAAGAAAAAGACCAATAAAAGACGGCGGTCGATATTAAAGCGCGCCCCGACCGAAAAGAGCATGCCGCCCACGCACAAGAAGAACAGCACCGTAAGCAGGCTCATCAAAAAACCGCTCGCTTTCAAGACGGCATTCACGCCGCCGAGGCCGCCGTTGTTGTGCATGGAAATTTCAATATGGTACCTCGAGGATTCCTTGCCGAGGTGCTTCAAGATTTCGGCATTGTCGAGGATGAATCCCTGGTTCCAGCTGCAATAGCCGGGATAGTCGCGATACGGGAGGCGAACCCCGTTCACACGCAGGTCCGTCACGCAATCGTCCGGATGGATGTCCAGCGCAAAATTGCTGCCGGCACCAGGCGCGATGTCCATCTCGACAAAGAAAGGTTCCCCTTCGTTCATCGGCAAGCTTATCGGAAGTTCCGTCTCTGCCGCAACTCCCTGCCGGTGTAAAACGACCTTGTCAACATCGGGGCTGACGCACCAGAAAAGCACCGCCATCAGCGCGGCACCGAGCAGCAGGAAAACTTCCCTGAACTTCATCAGCCTTGCAAGACTCATTTTTTCCCTTCGTGGTATTCTTCTTCGCTGTTCACGTTCCAGAGAGCCGTCTTGTCCGTCGAATTCTCGCGGATGCACTTCACGACTTCCATGGCGGCAAGCATGCTGTGGTCCATGTTGTTGTACTTGTGCATGCCGTTACGGCCCATGAGGAAGAGGTTTTCGACCGGGTCCACGTATTCGCGGATCTTGCCGAACTCGCCGTAGGTACCGAAGTAGGCGGGGTATGCCTTCTTGATATGGAACACCACGGAATCGCGCACGTCTTCGGGCCTCGCCACGTCAATCTTGTCAAGTTCTTCTATCGCGAACTTGATGAAGTCCTTGTCGGGCATGCTCCACATATCGTCGCCCTCGGTCGCGAAGTATTCAAGGCCAATCCACACCTTCTCGGGGTCGGCCACCAGGTAGGGGCTCCAGTTGTTGAAGATCTGGATGCGGCCGAGCTTCACGTCGGATTCCTGCACGTAAATCCAGTTGTCAGCGACAAACTTGAGCTTGCTTTCGGGAGTGCCGGGCTTCGCCGGATTCTTGATGAGCAGCTTGTCCAGGAGCAGGCCCACAGTGATGAAGTCGCGGTACACGAGGCCGTCGGCGACGCGCTTAACATCGGCGGGCACGGGATTCTTTTCGCCGTCCATCGCGGCGACCAGTTCCTTGACCGGCATGGTGCTGAGGAAGTAATCGCAGGGAATGGTTTCGTGGATAAAGACGCCCGTAGAATCCATGCTTTCGACGACGACGCTTTCCACGCGCTTGCCGCTTGCGTCGCGGTTCACGCCCACGACCTTCGCATTCAGGTTGATTTCGCCGCCCATTTCCTGCACCTTCTCGGCAACCGTTTCCCACAACTGGCCGGGGCCGAATTTCGGGTAGAGGAACTGGCCAATAAGGCTCGTCTCGGTATCTTTCTGGCGGATGTCGGCACCGTTCGCGGCGCCAGCCTCAGCCTTTTTCTTGCCGGCAAAAATCTGCTTCAACGCATGGACGACCGTCTTCGTAATCGAGAGGCCCTTGATGCGCTGTCCACCCCAGTCCGGGCTAATCTTGCTGCACGGTACGCCCCACACCTTCTCGGTGTAGTCGCGGAAGAACGTGCGATAGAGTTCCACGCCAAAGCGGTTGATCATGAAATCTTCGAGGCTACGCTCCTTGCGGGCGGGCAACAGCTGCACCTTGAGGTAGCTCATGCCAATCTTGAACATGCGCCACAGCCCGAGGTTACGGATGGTATCGCCGTTCAGGCTCACCGGATAATCGAAAAGCTTGCGAAGGAAGAGGATTCGGCTGAGGCGGCTACGGCAAAGCATCACGTAGTCCGTCTTTTCGGGGTCGGGGCCGCCGGCTACCAGCGGGACGCTGCGCCCGATGGCAAGGTCGTCCTTGCTCGCGGTACCCTGCAGCGGGAGTATTCCCTGCCACCAGTCCATTACGGTATCGCTCTTGCTAAAGAAACGGTGGCCGCCGATATCCATGCGGTTCCCGTTATAACGTGCGGTACGGGAAATTCCCCCTATCACGTTTTCGGCTTCAAACAAGACGGGCTTCACGTCCGTCGTACGCAATAATTCAAGCGCTGCCGTCAAACCCGCAGGGCCTGCGCCCGCGATTACGGCAATTTTGAGATTCTCTTTCATGTTGACGAATATAGTAAAGGATAAGCTTTTTCGCCTTTAAACGCAACTTCCCCGCGCTTTTTTACGAAACGCAATAAAGAATATCACGCGATTTTGTTCTTTAGGGAGTCTTTTTTCCGCGGAAAAGCATGAGTTTCCGCGCACCGAAGTTCCACATGAGCACGAGCACGGCAGCAATCATCTTGGACACCATCTCGTTTATGCCAAGGCCATCGACCATCAGGTACATGAGCACCTGGTTGATGCCGACGCCCGCAATCCCCACCAGCGCGAACAGGACAAATTCAATGCCCTTCTGCGTTTTGAGGATGCGCTTGCAGGCGGTAAACACCCACAAGACGCTCATCAGGTAATTGAGGACAAGGCCTGCCACCAAGCCCACGAGGTTTGCCAGCAGGTAGTGCCAGCCGAAACCGTAAAGGCAAAGGGCAAAGAGCCCGAAATCTGCCACGAACGCAAAACCGCCCGTCACCAGGTAACGGAGGAACTGCCCCATCAGCGATTTGCGGGGGAAGCGCTCACGCAGTTTATTTACAATGCCCTTGCTCATCTACCAATAAATTTAACAAAAGAAAGCGGAAACGAGGCGGATCATGCTTTCGTGGTCCTTAATCGCCATCATTTCACGTATGCTGTGCATGCTGAGGATGGGTTCGCCGATATCCACGGTCGGAATCCCGAGCATCGCCGAGACGGTCGGGCCCACGGTAGAACCGCACGCCATATCGTTACGCATCACGAAATCCTGCAACGGGACTTCGGCACGGGCACACAGGTCGCGCAACCGGGCAGAGCCCAAAACGTCGCCCGCATAGCGGTTCTGTGAATTTGTCTTCAATACGACACCGCCGCCCAAGACAGGGGCATGGTTCGGTTCGTGTTTTTCGGGGCTGTTCGGGTGGGTCGCATGCGCAACATCGATCGAGAGCGCGAAGGAATCGGAAAGCGCCGCCGAAAGATTCGACGGGAGCGGAATGCTTTCCAGGACGGCTTTCAGGAAATTGCCACCGGCGCCCGTACGCGACAGGGAACCCACTTCCTCGTTGTTGAAGAATGCGGCAACCGCGAAATCCTTTTCGCACGCCTCCGTAGCGATGAGGGCTTCGGCAATGGCATGGCAACTCGTTAAGTTGTCAATCCTTCCGGAATAGACCCACTCGTCGTTCATGCCGCCCGCATTCGCAGGCTGCGCATCGAAAAACTGTACGTCAAAATCAAGCAGCTCTTCACCCGGCGCCAGTTCCTGGGCCAAGGCGTCCCTGAAGTTCTGCGACCCGCAACCGGCAGCCTTCCACAGCACATCGAAATCCGTCTGCGGATTCACCTTGAGGCCATCCTGGTTCACACCGCGGTTCAGGTGGACAGCCAACTGCGGAATCCGGAACAGCTTTTTGCCGCGGAACGGTTTCGCCACGATGGAGCCTTCTTTCTTTACGGCGAGGATACCGGCATACCCGAGATCGCGGTCAAGCCAGCTCGTATACAGGGGGCTTCCGTACACCTCGGTATGGAGTTTCTGGACGCCCGCAGCGTTCTTGTCCGGATTGGGCGCCACCTTCAGTGCAGGGAAATCCACATGGGCGAGCGCCAACTTGAAGCGCGACTCCGCACCGTTTTTTTTCGGCATGCGGACAGCCACCAGGGCAGAACCCCTTTCCACAAAGAACGATTCCCCGGGCGCCATCTTCGAAACGTCGTCGATACCGACGCTCTTGAACCCTGCCCGACCAAACGCCTCATGTAAACTTTTTACTGTATGACAGGGCGTCACAGAATCATTCAAAAAACCGAAAAAATCCATAAAAGACCTCCATTTACCCTTAAATTAGAAAAGGAAATGTTATCTAAAAAGAACGGCCCCCTAATTATGTTTCATTTTTTTTATATATATTTCGCAATATGAGGATCAAGTCAATCAACCAGATCAACTGGATGGAAATGTCGGGCCTGCTGGTCGGCATCTTTTTTACCGTCGCAGTTCTGCTTTTTGCCCTGGTTCTCTATACCAAGCTTTTTACTAGCGGAATGATCGGCGTCGAGGAGTACAAGCTCCACAGTACGTTCGAAAAGGCCCTGGGTCTCCGTCCGGGCACACGCGTCCAGATCAGCGGCGTGGATGTCGGCCAGATTACGGAGATGAAAATCCAGAATGACGGCGTGTTTATGGAATTCACCATCCGCAAGGAATTCCAGAACTGGATTACCGACAGCGCCGAAGTCTTCGCCATCCGCGATCAGAACCTGATTTCGGCCCGCGTCATCAACATCGACGTCCGCCGCGGCAAGGGACGCGTCTTACAAGAAGGCGATTTCCTCCCCGCAGGCAAGGCCCAGGATATCGAAACCGTCCTTGAGACGACCAACGAACTGCTCGGGCGCGTGAACTCCCTTATCGACGCGGCAGACACCCTGCTCGGCATGGCCAAGGATACGGGAACCACCATCGGCGCCCTGTTCGGCTCCAGGCTCCTCTACGACAACCTGAACCGCCAGCTGAACCGCCTCGACGACATTACCTACGCCGGCAAGAACACCTTGATCAAGACGAGCAAGTTGCTCGATACGCTTAGCGAAAATATCCCGCCGATGGTCACCAAGATTGACAACATGACCTCGGACCTCTCCGGAATCGTCACCGACCTCAAGCCCATCCCGGCCAAGGTGGACACACTCATGGGGAGTGTGCACGGTCTCGTGAAATCCATCGATACGACTATGGGCCGCGTAGACGGAATCGTCGGAAAAATGGACCTCATGACTTCGAACATTTCGGACTTCATGGAAACGACGGAAGGAACGCTCCAGAATGCCGACGACCTGATGGAAGGCATCTCGAACATCTGGATTATCCGCAGGAACATGCCTAGCAAGGATTCCGTGCCCTTCATGGTGGAGACGCTATGGTAAGAAAGCTCGCCATAATCGGTCTCCTCTGCATGTCGGCTGCGGCAAGCGCCTCGGAATCCGGGGTGCTCGCCGGGCGCGCGCAGCGTTCCATCAACGCGGGCAAGTTCGCCAAGGCCTACAACCAGCTCGAGCGCGCGCTCCTTGCTAGCCGCAAGGAAGCCGACCTGCTTTCGGAAGGGCGCGTCTTGCTCGCCATGGCGCAAATCCGTACGCAGAGCCTCGATCTTGATTTCGCCGACTCCCTCATTTCTGTCGTGCGTCCCGAAGTCCTAGACATAACGACTGCCGCCAACTTCACGCGCGCCAAGGTCGCACTGGCCAACGCCCGCGAGAACTATGCCGACGGCGCCAAGCTTTGCAACAAGGCCGACCCGGATTCCATCAAGAAGACGGACAAGGCGACCATCGCTTCGTTCTATGCCGAATGCGCCATCAGCTATGCCGGCGCACGCCATAGCGACGACGCCCAAGAAGCCCTCAAGATGGTCGGGAAAAAGAGCAGCAAGAAGGGCGGGTTCTACGCCATGACCGCAGCTCGCATTGCCGACTTGGAAGGCCGGAACGGCGAAGCGGATTCGCTTTACCGCATTGCCGAGGAAAAGTCCATCGACGGGAACATTCCCTACATGACGTCGACAATCCTCTACTACCGTTCCTTGCTGAAGACGACCCCCAAGGACGAAGCCGAAGACTTGAAGCTTCGCTGCAAGAACGCGTTCGAACTGATGGGGCTCCCCAACAATTCCAAGCGTTGCGCGGAATAGACTAGTTGCTAGTCATTGGTTGTTAGTTATTTGTCGCTAGCCGTTAGTCGCTAGTTGTTTGCTGTTGTATCAGCAACCGCTGCAGACGTGTCCGCAGCTGCCGCAGTCGTATCCGCCACGGATGCCACGGTATCGGCTGCCGGTTCCACAGGTTTGACCGCTTCGGCCTTCCTCAAAGAGAGCAAGTGGTTGAACGCCATCTGCGGAGGAATCTTGCGTTCAACGAAGAGGTCGATGGTCTCCTTGACATCGTTGAACGTCGTGGAATCACGCTCTATCGCGCCGACGCCCTTGTAACCGAGAACGCGGAACGTTTTGTTATAGAAGCCCGCACGGAACTTCTTGAACCGCGGCTGCATCAAGTCGTTCAGAATCATCTCGAGCGCCGTCTCCGTCTGTTCCTGGTCCAGTTCGAACGTGCGGTACATCAGGCGGATATGCGGAGGGATGGTCGAGTCGGGATAATCGAAATACGGGCGCATCACGTCGGCAGCGGCGCGGTTGTCCGGATAAGGGCCTTTCGAAAGACGCAGCGCGAAAGAGACCGCAATCTTCCAGTCTTCCGGAAACACCCTCAAGGCGCGGCGGAACACCTGGAAATCCGAGGTATCCTTGGAATCCATGGTCGAAAGGCCACTCACGAAATAGTACGGCGTGTAGAACAAACTATCGAGTTCCGTACACAAGTTCGCCACATGCCCCAGATAGGCGTACTCCTTGCCCGAAAGGAAACTCTCTCCCATTTCGGTAAGGCCCTTGATCCAGAAGAGCCCTGCCACGGAGGCATCGTTGCCGGCAGCGATATACTTCACCGACGACGCCTTCGGCAAGAAGGATTCATCGAAATTCGTCCCCGGCAACGGCTTTGCCAAATTGAACGCCACCGCGATAACGGCGATAGACAATATGACAGCGACCAGGAAACGCATAAACGCCACCTAGAACTGGCAGGCCTCCGCGAGCCTTTCGAGAGAATCGATGCAGTCGTTGGCGAAGTTCGCCGACGTGTTGTTGCGCTGCCAGGCGAAATTGAGGCCGCTGCTGCTGTTGAGCACGTGGAACTTGCGCTTGCCACCGCCATTGGCGATAGCGGTCAGGACCGTCTTCGCGTCACCGCCCTGGCCACCAGGCACACCCGGGATAGAAACGCCAGGAATCAGGAACGGGATTTCATGCTTCTTCGAAACACAGTAGGCGGTAATCTGTTCCAGTTCTTCAGGATGGGTCGCACCGACCACGGCTCCGAAGTAACCGAGGCTTCCGTCCCATTCAAAAATCTTGTCTGCAACGGAGTAGAAGGCGCTCGCGACATCGCGCGGGTCGTCACTGCGGACAACGCTCATGTCCTGGAAATCGTGGGCGCCCTTGTTGCTCGTACGGAGCAGCACGTAGGCACCGTTCTCGGAATTCTCGCGCACAAACGGACCGACGGAATCAGAGCCCATCCAAGGCGAAACCGTCACCGCGTCGGCGCCGTACACATCGTAGGCGGCCGTCGCATAGGCGGCGCTCGACTTGCCGATATCACCGCGCTTGGCATCGAGCACCACGGGGATTCCTGCGCTCCTGTAAGCGGCAATCAGTTCCTGGAGCACAAGCATCGCCTGCACGCTGACGCATTCGTAATAGGCGCTGTTCGGTTTCACGACCGCGGGCTGCACGTTACGGCGCAGCGCGCATTCCAAAATCTCAAGGTAGAAGCGCTTGATCTTTTCTTCGTTCGAACTTGCGGAAACACAAGGGTCGATTAGCTTGAGGACAGGGTCCATCCCCAGGCAAATCGGGTTGCCGCACTTCTGGATGCGCTGTTCTAGACGTTCGTGAAAGTTCGCCATTACTTGAGGTCCTCCTGGATCTGGGCGGCTTCGTAGCTCAAGATGCCGTGTGCCACAGAAACGTTGAGGGATTCAAGTTCGCTGCTCATCGGGATCTTCACCGTTTCGTCGGCGAGTTCGATGAGGTACTGGTTCGTACCCGCGCCTTCGTTACCCACGAGGAACGCCATCTTGCGAAGCTTGTGGGACGGGATGTCCTTGAGCGTCTGACGTGCATGCAGGTCGGTCGCGATGATGGTATAGCCCTTGCTGCGCAAGAAGTTGATGTGGTCCACCAGGTCGATGTCGAATTCGAAGGGAACACGCAGGAACGTGCCCGAGGAACCGCGGACCACCTTCGGGTTGAACGGGCTCACGGTACCACGGCCGAGGACCATGCCACCGGAACCGAAACCGAGGCTCGTGCGGAAAAGCGTACCGAGGTTACCCGGATCCTGGACCGCGTCGACCAGCGTCAGCACGCTGCGGCTCGTCTCGTAGACGGGCTTCGTATTCGCGATACGGCAGTAGGCAATGATGCCCTGCGTCGTGACCGTCGAAGAGAGCTGTTTCATCTGTTCGGCAGTCAGCACATGGAGTGTAATTTCCGCTTCGTTAATCTTTTCAATGAGTTCTTCGTTCTCGAAGCCTTCCACCGCATAGACGGCGATGACGATTTCGCGGTGCTTCGACACGAGTTCTTCCACGACATGGACGCCTTCACCGAGGAACTTGCCTTCGCGTTCACGGCCCTTTTCGGTCGTCAGCGCAAGCAGCTTGCGGAACCAAGGCGGGTTGGAAGCAGATTCCGGAACCTGTTCCGCCTGGGCAGCGCGTGCTTCCAGGGCGGCTTCATCCAAATTCTCGTCAACCAGTTCGGCCTTCTGTTCGGGGCGCTGGCGGTACACCGGGAAACGTTCATCGCGAGCGCCTTCACGGGCGTCACGGCGGTCACGGCCAAAACGGCCACCACGGCCACCGAACGGCTTGTCGCCAAAGCGGCGCGGACGGCGTTCGCGGTCAAAACGCGGTTCGCCTTCGTGGCGGCTGCCATCTTCACGGAGTCCACGGACTCCACGGGGGCGATCGCCACGGAACGGGCGTTCACCGGCACTCACTCCATCACGGGAGGAATCGTCACGACGGGGGCGACGTTCGTCCCTCTTTTCGCTCACGCCGAACTTGTGGTTCAAGGTCATCTTCACTGTGCGTTTCTGTTCTTCGCTCATAATTTTTCCATCAACTGGTTTGCAACGGATTCACCGTCAATTTTCAATAGTTTATACAGACTCGGGATATCCCCCTGTTCCACAAAATGGTCCGGGAGGCCGAAACGGAACAGCTCCTTGTCCGTGAAACCGAGGTCTTGCATCAGTTCCATGACCGCGGAGCCGTAGCCGCCGATACGGGTATTGTCTTCCAGGGTGACAACGACCTTGTGGTTCTCGAACAGGCCGCGATAGCATTCCTCGTCCAGCGGCTTGATGAAACGGGCATCCACGAGCGTCGGGTTGTATCCGTGTTCCTTGAGAATCTTTGACGTTTTCTTCAGTTCGTTTGTCATGAACCCTGCCCCGAGAAGCAGGATATCCTTGCCCTGTTCTATGACCTTCGGGAGTTTTGCATCGAAGGTCGCTGCCGGAGGAAGCATTTCTTCCGCCAAGGCAGTCCCACGGGGGTAGCGGATGGCGACAGGTCCCTTCATATCGATAGCCGCCGTCATCATATCCCTGAGTTCGTTTTCGTCACTGGGCGCCATGATCGTCATTCCCGGTACAGTACGCAAGAACGACAAGTCGAAGGCGCCATGGTGCGTCGGGCCGTCTGCGCCCACCAATCCCGCGCGGTCGAGGACGAACACGACATGCAGGTTCTGGAGGGCTACATCATGCATAATCTGGTCGTAGGCCCTCTGCATGAAGGAGGAATAAATCGCTACGACCGGGACAATCCCGTCACAAGCGAGGCCCGCGGCAAATGTCACCGCATGTTCCTCGGCAATGCCCACGTCTATCACGCGGTCCGGGAGTTCCTTTGCCACGATGTCCAATCCACAGCCCGTGGGCATCGCAGCCGTAATACCTAAAATGCGCTTGTCCTTCTTCGCGAGTTCGAGCAAAGTCTTGCCAAACACGCTGGTAAGCGAAGGATTCTTGCTGCCCGGCGCCAGCGGGAGGCCGCTTTCCGGGTCGAACGGGCCGCACCCGTGGAACTTGGTCGGGTTCTTCTCGGCGGCATCCAAGCCGCGGCCCTTTTCGGTAAGCACGTGAACAATGCACGGCCCCGGCTGGGCCTTCACGCGCTCAAGAATCATGATCAGTTCGTTGATGTCGTGGCCGTCAATCGGTCCAAAATAACGGATGCCCAGGTCTTCGAAGAAGGCGCCGGGTTTCACCGCGTTCTTGGCCGCCGATTCCGCCTGCAAGAAGAGGTCGCGGAAGCGGCTTCCGAGAACGCCCGGGAGGCGTTTCATCAGGCGATCCAAGTCGGAACGCATCTTGTTGTACATCGGGTCCGAAATCACGCGGTTCAAGTACTTGCTGAACCCGCCAACGTTCGGGGCGATACTCATCTTGTTATCGTTCAAGATGATCGTCATGTTCTGTTTCGAAAGGCCCGCATTGTTGAGGGCTTCGTACGCCATACCGCCGGTCATGGAGCCGTCACCGATAACCGCGACGACATTGTTGTTGCGCCCCAGCTGGTTACGGGCCACCGCAAAGCCGAGCGCCGCCGAAATGGACGTCGTGGCATGCCCCGCACCGAAGCAGTCGTATTCGCTTTCGTTCCTCTTGAGGAACCCGGAAATACCGCCCTGCTGGCGAAGCGTACCGAAGCGGTCATAGCGCCCCGTCAAAAGCTTGTGCACATAGGCCTGGTGGCCCACGTCCCAGACAATCTTGTCTTCAGGAGCATTGAACACATAGTGGAGGGCCAAAGTCAGCTCCACGACACCCAAGCTGGAAGCCAGGTGGCCTCCGTGCTTTGCAACCTGCCCGATAATGGTCTCGCGGACCTGGGTAGCCAGGCCGTTGAGTTCCTCGACGGAACAGTGCTTGATGTCCTGGGGGGACTTTACGTCTTTTAAATCCATTACTTAACCCGGGTAATGATGAATGCTGCGATAGCGCGGAGAATCTGCGTATCGTAGTGGAGGCCGTCGAGAACGCGGATGGATTCCTCGTAGAGTTCCTTGGCGCGTTCCCTGGACTTTTCGAGCCCAACGATGGACGGATAGGTCGCCTTCCCCTTCTCGATGTCGGAACCGGCATCCTTGCCCAGTTCCTCGGTCGTCGAGACGATATCCAGGATGTCGTCGACAATCTGGAAGGCAAGGCCGATGGAGCGGCCATACTTGCGGATAATTTCCATATCGCTCTCGCTTGCACCGGCAAGGAGGGCGCCCACCAGCAGAGACGCCTCGATGAGGGCCGCCGTCTTGTGGTAATGAATGTAGTCGACAATCTCGAGATCGACTTCCTTGCCTTCGCACTCTATGTCCGTCATCTCGCCACCGATCATGCCGTACGTACCCAACAGGCGCGCCAGGACTTCAATCGCCTTCGCATTGCCGGCACGGCCCATCAGTTCGAACGCCTGGATACAGAGCGCATCGCCCGCCATCACGGCCGTCGCTTCGCCGAACTTCTTGTGGCTCGTAAGCTTGCCGCGGCGGTAGTCGTCGTTATCGACGCACGGAAGGTCGTCATGGATAAGGCTGAACGTGTGGAGCATTTCAAGCGCACTCGTCGCAAGCCAAATCTTGTCGCCCGTGCCGCCAAACATATCGAAGGTAGCCTTGGCGAGACCGGGACGCAGGCGCTTGCCGCCCGCAAACATAGAATAGCGCATAGCCTCGTGCAGTCGGCACGGGCGGTCCGTTACAGGAGGGAGGTGTTCATCAAATTTAGCTTCCGCTTCTTTGGCGATGCGGGAGAGATAATCCTGGGCAATAGCAGATTGTTTTTCAATGGATTCCATACAGACCAAAGATACTTAATTCACAGTGTCCTTGGAGAGCGATTTCGCTAGAAAAGCGCGCCGTAGAGGCGAATATCGTCCAGGTAGAATTCGGAGCCGCCCCTTACGAATACGTGCATCTGCTGGACATGGCTCTTGATGGATTCCCAAGAGGAAGCGCAGTTAGGAACGTCCTGGGCAGTGTAACAGAGGTCCGTCGGCTTGATCACGAATTTCGTCCACTTGGAGGCACTCATGTCCATCCATCCGCTCGCGGCCTTTTCAGCAGAACCGAACATTTCCGAAATGGTATCCCAGCGTTCCAAAGTCACGCGGACCTGGCCCTTGCCCTTGATCCTGAACGAAATTGAATCCAGTTCCGAGAAGTTCCAGGAGGAATCTCCGAACATCGTTCCGACAAGCACCCAGGCGTTATCGTCGGGGAACATGCTGTACTTGCCATAGAACACTCCGCCGCGAACAGAATCCTTCGCATTGGGCACAGTGACACTCAACGACGGGTAAGCCGCGTCGTTACTCTTGCCCGAAATGGTCTTGCCGCCATACGTAATCGAAGAACCGATCTTGTCCGCACTGAAATACCAGGCGCCCGTCAGGGAATCTTCTTCAAAATCGCTCAAGACTTTCACCGGGGAATAGAACTCCGTCACGCCCGGATCAAGCAGAATCTTTTCTGTCACATAGACGCTGTCGAAAGACGCCGTCGCCATATAGAGTTCCAGCGTATCGCCCGCCGGGAGCAGCGGCAGCGAGAACTTACCCGACTTATCGGTCTTGACCAGAACATCGAGGCCCGTCACGCCGACCCACGCATGTTTGGCGTTCGTGCTCAGCGTTACCTTGCTCTGAATGTTGGACATGGCCGTCAGTTCAACCGTATCCAGTTCAGCCACTTCTTCAGCCGACAGAATCTTGGAGAAAGCATAGCCGGACTGCACCACCGTCAGGCGTACATCGCCCGAATCCGGGAGGTCGAACAGAACCTTTCCAGAAACATCTGCAAAGTAGTCGGCCACAATGGCCGCATTTTCAATCGAAGCCTTTTCGACGCGGAAGTCCACCGGACGCATGGACATCATGGCATACATGGCCGGTTTGCCATCGACAAGCGCCACGAACTGGGACATCCCTTCGGGAATATCGCCTTCCACCTCGACAATCGTAGTCTGGTAAGCTTCCGGCTTTACACCGACCGAGTTGAAGACCGATTCCTTGTCGTTGCGAACAAAGTAAATATCCAGCGAATCCGTAGACGGAAGTTGCGGCAGGGAGAACTGTCCGGCCGAGTCGGACTTGACCATCACGTCCATCCCGTGGACGCCCACCCAAACGAATCCGGAACCCTTGGGAACATTCACGGAGCCGGCCACGGAGCCCGTCGGTTCCAATACCACCGTATCCATGTTGGCCATTTCGCTGCCCGACACCACCTTCGTGAAGGCGGAACCGCCATGGACCACCGTCAAGCGGAACGTTCCGGCAGAATCGTATTCCAGAGTAAAGTTACCGTCCTCGTTCGCATAGTTGTCCGGCTGGACAATTGCATTTTCCGGAACGAGTTCATCAACCTTAAAGTTGACCTTGCGCAAGGCTACGCCCGCATACGAGGCAGGACTACCGTTGACCATCGCAACGACACCGTTTGTAGTCTCGCTACCCGGACCACCGGCGAGTTCATCGTTCGTTCCGGTAGAACAGCATACGAGGCCAAGCATGCTAAGGAGAAGCGCTAGCCTTTTCATTTTGCGCCTCCCTGTAACTTCTTTGCAAATGCAATCGGGAACAGCTGAACGTTCAGCTGGAACACGGTGTCATCGCCGGAGCCTTCCTGCGACATGCGCAAGAGCTCACTGCGGAATTCCTTAATCTTTTCACGGATCAACGCGATTTCGTCCATCTTGAACGTCATCGTCACGGTGCTGATATCGCGCAGAGGCGGAGCATGGCGCTCCAACGATTCGCCTGCAAGGCGCACCGTCTCTTTCTGGAAAGTACGGACCGCTTCGGAACGCCAGTTGCCACCAGTGCTCACGAAGGTGTCGTTCACCTTCCAAAATCCATCCCTATCCCGTGAAATCATATTTAAATCATACAAAAGTTTGACGGCACTTTTTGCCTCTTCGACAGAAATTGGGGGCGTACAGCTCTCCGCCAGGCCCTCGTAGTCGTCTTTGAACTTGCAAATGCCGATAATGGAACGGATAGCGTTGCAATACCAGTGGCGGTAGAACTCCAGTTCCTTCTTCGCAAGGCGCTTCAGGGGGATTCCCTTGAGCATCTGCATCTTTTCGTAATGGTTCAGCGCTTCGGCGTCCGTCTTGGCACGGCCGAAATACACGAGTTCCACCCAGTAGGCCGTTTCCTTCTCGTTCAACTCGAAGAACTCCGCCATGGGTTTCACAAGAGAAAGGGTCAGGTGGATCTTGCTCTGGGAAACACGCAACAAGTTGCCGGGATCCGCTCCCAGCTTCATCGCCATATAGCGCCAAGAAATGACGGACTTGCGTTTCTTAAAATCGTCGAACGCATCCCTCAGCCATTCCCTATAGTCGGTATATTCGAATATCGGTTCCACAGTAAAGATCCTCAAGAAACAATATACAAAGGTCCCATCTCTATATCCATTATAAAGATAGAACCTTGCAAGTCCAAAAGGTATCTTTTCTTTTACTGTCCGTTGTGGAAATTTACAACGACATTTTGGCCCCCACCACAGGTGGTGGTCCAATGTGATTCCGGGCGTCCTGTCAACATCTTATCCGCAACAAAACCCTCAAAAACAAGTTTTTCGCCGTTTTTGTCGTACAGGACCATATACTCCAGTTCGACCGCTTCGGACTTGAGGATCAGGGGATGGTGCATCAGCGCCGCTGTGATTTGAATCACGCAGGAATCCTTGGCGGGGGAATTTTCCGCTTCGGGCGATTCCGTATGCCAGCGGAGCACCAGCGGGCGGAAATCCAGTTCCAGGGACTCCGGCTGGCTTTCCACGGGAGGCTTCTTGGCACACGACGCCAAGACCGCGCAGAACGCGGCAAGGCAAATAAACTTCACATACAAGTTCATATCAAGACTAGCGGCGCTTGAACATGGCGCTGACCACGCGGTTGCGTCCACCTTCCTTGGCAGAGTAGAGGGCCTTGTCCGCCCTTTCGAACAGCTTCTTCGGGTCTTCGCCAGGAATCATCTCGGCAATACCGAAGGAGCAGGTCACCTGTTGCTGCTTGATCAAGACTGCTCCCTCGATAGCCACGCGGAGCTTCTCGGCGAGGAACTGAGCGTTCTGTATAGGAGTGTCACTACAAAGTATTACAAACTCTTCACCGCCCCAACGGACTAGCGCATCCGTGTTACGGATCTTGTCGCGGATAAGCCTGGTGAGGTTCACGAGGACTTCGTCACCGACGCTATGGCCGTAGGTATCGTTCACGTCCTTGAAGTGGTCGATATCGAGAATCACGAACGAAACCGGGCAACCGTTCTTGCTCAGGTTTTCCTGTTCACGCAACAAGATGCTGCTGAAGCCTGCGCGGTTGAGGCAGCCGGTCAGCGGGTCTTCCTTGCTGGACTTCTCGTATTCGCTCTTCTCGATCTGCAAGGCGGCAAGGTTCTTCTCGAGTTCTTCTTGCTTGCGCTTGTTGGCCACGCGTTCGCGGCTGTAGTCGAAGAAGCGGATGACCAGGATGATGAGGAACGTGACAAACCAGATGACGACCAGGATGGTCACGAGGTCCACCTTCGCAATCTTCTTGCCCTTGAAGCAAAGCCCCCTGATTTCCAGGGTACCGTAGCCCAGCGGGGCGTTCGTACCCGTCTGGATTTCGATAAGCGGGATGTTCGAGAGGTCGACGCGGGCCTTGTGGACGTTGATTTCGTTCTGGGCGACCCACCAGCTGGCCACGCGGAATTCCTGCGGCACGAACACGGCGGGGTACGTCTCTTCGAGCGGGAAGAATTCGACTTCGTTGAACTTCAGCGAGGTCTCGTCGTCCTGGCGGTAGAAGGCGGAATCGTAGCCGCGCATGTAGAGGCGGACCGTACCTTCGCCGCGGGGCTTCACCCACACGAAAATGCTGTCATAATGGGAAAGGTTCTTGCCGCGGGTCTTGCCGTCACCGAGGAAGATCTTGACGCCGGCATAGGGGTAGGCATAGCCTTCCCTCAGCTCGTAATCGACAATAATCGACGAATCGGTACGTTCCAGGGCAATCGCCGATGTACCCCCGTCTACCGAGTCCGACTCCGGAATCACGTAGGGGTAATCAGCCAAGTTCAAAAATTCAATATCATCCAGACCGTTCTGATACGCAAATAGCGCTATCACCGTTGCCGCAAGCAACACGAAGATAAGGATGTTCATCCTAAACAACGCATATATTTTCTGCATTATCTGAGACATCGTGGGTTCCTATGCAATCCTATCCTTTCTCATAAATATATAAAAAAGCCCACGTTATCGACCTAGCCAGCCCCCCAAACGGCCCAAAATAGGCCTTATTGTATTGGCCATTTCCTGGTGTGCACGGGCATCGGGGTGCCCTAAAAGGCCCACATTATCGGTCAGGAGGGTCTTGAACTCCACATCCTTGTGCCCGGCAGCGAGCTGTTCCTCGTAAATTTCGCTGACCGTCGGGGTCAAATCGTCGTTCGGCCAGACCTTGGTCGAAAGCAACAGGAACTTCACGCCCGGATGGGCCGCACGGAGTTTATCCAAGAAACGGGCATAGGCCGACTTGAAATAGCGCTTGTCCGCATAAGGGGGGTCGCCCTGGAAGTCGTTGATACCGACGAAGAGGACAATAACCTGCGGATGGAAGTTGTTCAAATCCCAGAGGGCGGGTTTTTCTTCCGTAGAAGCAGAGCCTGCCACCGTGTAGTCGTAGAGCTTGACGAGGTTCCAGCCCGGTGCCAGGTTGGCGTAGTTGCGCACGAGCCCGCGGCCGCTCACGGCGTTGATCTGGAAGTCGGCCTTGAAGTTGTCCGCAAGGATAAAGGCGTAGCTCTTGGAAGCGTCCGTCTTTTCGAATTCCATCTCGGGCGGGTCGGTGCTTGTCCCTTCGTCGCCAAAGCCGACCGTAAACGAATCCCCGATAAACTCAACACGGCGGTTCGACGGGGCGGGCTTGGGCCCGAACTTGGCGCCCGCATCGAGCGTGATATCGTGCAGGCATACCTCGCCCGGATTGCTTTCACTTATCTTGATTAACCTGTACGAATGGAACTTTCCGTCGCCGACGGCACCGAGTTTCTTGACAACGCGGCCATTGGTTTCGAACAACGTTACGGGCTTGCCGTCTACGTCGAACCTCCAGCGGGAATAGCCTTCCAAGTCGAACGTCACCGATTTCGCGTCGGCATTGAACTTGACGAGGGCGTTAGGTGCACTCGCACAGGAGCCGCTTGCCCTGTGGTCCCAGCGGCCCAAAAAACTCATATTCTCCATAACCGCCGGTTTCATAGCCTCCCCAGCAATAGAATTGGCCGCGATTGCAAGCGCAGTCAAAATAAGCACATCCATTTTCATGCTTCACAATATATATATTCTTCACCATGCGGATTTGGCAGAACAAGGCTTTTTTTGCGCTAACGCTTTACGGCATCATTTTGGGGGCATCCGTCTATGCGGCCGACCCTCCCAAAAAGAATCCGCCCCAAAAGGACCCGCGCCAAGCCGAGGCTCCCGAGCCCGGTTCTCCCGGCGACACGCTGACCCGGGAAGATGCACGGATGGCATACCTGGTCTATAAGTTGTTAGACAAAGACGGCAATATCATCGGGGCCGACCTCGCCCGCGGTGCAAAATCGTTCTACCAGAACTGCAGGCCTTGCCATGGCGAAGACGGCATGCGCGTCAACTTCAACCCCGGCGGAATACCCGAGTTCATCGGGATCCGCGCACGCCGGGACCTGCCGACCTTCTGGTACCAGATGAACTTCGGCGACGAAGAACGAAGGATGGAAGCGTATATCGACGAGATTCCGGTGGACGAAATGCGCGATATCGCGGCATTCGCCCGGACTCTACCCTAGAGGCTCTTCTTGTGCAGCAGCTTGACCTGCTGGATGAAGTTCAAGGACAGCGGATAAGTCGATTCGGTACCGAATTCCTGAATCTCGATATTGAACGGAGACCTGCTTAAACGGAGCGAATGCACGAAGAACGTGATTTCGCGTTCCTTTTCGGCGCGCTTGGCCGGGTCCTTGACCTGGGCCGAAATAAGCGTCCCGGTCGTCTTCACGTAGCGCAAGACCTTCACCAGGTCGAACGTATCCAGCTTCTGGTACATGCAGCCGTACTTGGTCGCATTGAGCGTCTTCTGGATAGAGGATTCGTCCACTTCTTCCTTCAGGTCGTAGTCGACCGCGCCCGCATTGAGCCAGCCGATGCTGAATTCCTTGCGCCATTCGTCAACCGGAGCCGGTTCCCTGATTTCATCGGTTTCCGAAACGTACGGATTGTAGCCGAAGCTTTCCAGGATGTCGAAGGCACGCCTTTCGCATTCCGGCTTCAAGATAAAGCCGTAATTCGGGATGTACTCCTCGGCGCATTCCATGAAGTGGGCGAACTTGGACAATTCATCCGAAATCTTGCTGTCGTCGATTTTTAACAAACGAACGGTGCGCACGCGGGCGCCATAGAACGTCGCATTCCATTCTTCCAGGGTAGCGGAGACGTTTGCCGGCGGATTGATCCACGAGCGGAAGTGTTCCACTTCGGATTCGGGGAAGCCGCTCTTGAGACCGGCAAGGTAGGTCTCCTTGCTCAGGTTGAAGCAGAGGAAGGTATCGTCGCTGCGGACGGTCGCAAGGCAGGCCAAGATGAACAGCACGCGCGGGGACGTTCCCGTCGTGGCAATGAGGTCGAAGTTCGGGAGGGCGGACACGTTCGATTCCGTCTGCGGGACGACTCCCGTATCGAGCCATTCGCGGCCCATGTCAGACAAGACGACGGCGCTAATCTTTTCTTGCTTCTTGTCGCCCACCATCTGGAATTCCACGAGTCCCAAGAGCCACAGTTCGCGGAGCGGTCTGGGGAGGTAGATCCAGGACAGCTGCTTGTTGCGTTCCAGGATGCGGTAAGACGGGTCCATCACCCAGAAGAGGAAGGCCGCTTCCGAAATAGCCTGGCCGTCACGGAGCATCCGCAACAGGTGCTTGCAGTGGTTCACGTCTCCATGGAAACGCACCTTGACCCACCAGTTCAGAATATCCTGGTGCAGGCGGAAGCCGTTCTTGCGCAGGAAGTCCAACGCCTTTTCGGACGGGTAGAGGACAGAGTCCTTCTGTTCCAGCCAGCCGTTCTGCGTCAAGAAACTGAACACCAATACGATTTCGTTTTCTGCCGCCTTCTCGCAGACCTTCTTCGCCGAAGACAGCGCTTCGGTACAGATCTGGCGGCTACGGCGGTGCAACGTGCCGTTGGTATTGATCCTGATTTCGCCCTTCTTGGCAAGCGCCAAGATCATGCAGACGTGGAAATCCAGGCGGTTGCCGAAACCCACGGAAGGCAAGGACAGGTCCACCGTTTCTTCCGGAGGAATTTCAAAGCAGTCCACAAAGTTGCTGAAGCCGAGATAAACCGCCGTTCCCGATACATAGGAACGCCAAAGGACATATTCACGGCACATCGAAAGCAAGAAGGTCTGCAAATCGTTGTTCTTGCTCACGGGGACCATCAGGCGCAACTCGTTAAACGAGAGGCCGCGGCCCGCACTATGGTAAATCAAATTCAGACAGCGGCGCTGCCAAGGCTCCATCTTGGAAAAAATCGAACGGACACGGTCGCTGTCACTAAAATATTCCTGTACTTCTTGTTGGATGAGGGCATTATTCAACAGCCCCTTCTTTCCATAAGCATGGGCATGCACGTCGCGAAGCATGGACTTGGACATACCCTCAAAAAATTCGCGCAAAGCTAGCATCAGACATCCTCAAATCAGATGCGCAAATTTAGCAAAAATAATATTTCGTGTCTACTTCAAGAAGTTCTGGATATCGGAAACATTGTTCGCCTGGACATGCTTGAAATTCCAGATGCGGGCGAATGTCTTTCCGTAGGATTCCTTCACGATGCGATTGTCGAGAATCAACACCTTGCCGGAATCTTCTTCACTGCGCAGAAGCCTGCCAAGTCCTTGTCGCATTTCCATATACGCTTCGGGCACAAAGAAATCCTTGAACGTATTTTCACCACGTTCCTTCATCTCGGCCGCAATGCCCGCCACCAGCGGGTCGGAAGGATTCGGGAACGGAAGTTTTGCAATCACCAAGAGCTTGAGCGCGTCACCCGGGAAGTCCACACCTTCCCACAAGCTCTGGCAGCCAAGCAGGCAAGCGCCGCGCGAAGCGCGGAACATCGACACGAGTCCATCCAGAGCGCCATCGACGTACTGGCAGAGCAACAGCTTGTTCTTCTCTGCAAACAGCGGAGCAAGCACCGTCTGCGCCTTCATCATCTGGGCGATATTCGTAAAGAGCACCAACGTATTTTCTTCGACGTCCGGCAGCACCTTCGACAAGCATTCGTTCACGGCATCGGCATACGCCGGGTCAGACGGCTTGGGCAGATAACGCGTCACCATCACCTTACGGCGGGCTTCCTGAACAGGCGGCTCACTATAGGCGCGCATGAACGGGCGCTTGCCACCGGTAAGGGAACTCATGCCCATCCGCTTTGCGAAATAGGAAAGGTCGCCCTGCACGGCAAGCGTGGCCGACGTAAACGTCGCAGACTTAATCCACGGATAGAACTTGGTCCTCCACACGCTACCGCTGTGGAGCGGGTAAGCGAGCATCTTGAGCGTATGCGGATTGAACGGTTCTTCCAGGTAGAACACCCAGTCACTACGGCCCGCCTTGACCAAGAATTCAAAGTCCTGGATAAAGCGGTTCAGTTCATCGACGCAGCCATAGGCATCCTTCACGAGGTCACGGCAAGCTTCGATGCCGGCAAGTTCAGCAAAAAGCTTGTCGGCGCGAGCCTTCATGGCAGCGAACTGTTCAAAGACGCCCTTGGGGTCTACATCGTATTCAGCCAAGATCCCCTTCGTGTACACAAGGCCGCTCTTGCCAATCTTGTTCTTCTGGATTTTCTTTCCGATCTTCATGAAGAAGCGGTGCAAGGACTTTTCCGTTTCGCCGATATCGAACACGAGCTGTTCGCATTCTTCCTTGTGGGCGGAATCATCTGCCGCCAGGCGGGACTCCAGTTCGGCGATAAGGCCATCGTGCTTGCCGCGGCTCGGCACCAGCATTTTCGCCACGTTGCGGAAGCTGAAGAACGAAATAGAACGGCCAAAGGCCTGGTTGCTGCATTCCGGCAGGCGGTGCGCTTCGTCGAACACGACGTGTTCGTACGTCGGGAGCAGGGCAAAGTCCAAAGCGAGGTCCGCGAGGAACAGGGAATGGTTGACCAAGACGAGGTTCGACGCCATGGCGCGACGCTTGGCGCACAGGGCGGGGCACTTCTTGTAATGCGGGCAGTTTTCGCCCTGGCAAGAAGCAGCACTGCTCGAAACCTTGGACCACAGCACATGATTGCGGGCATGGTTAAACGCATGGCTTTCGTTGATATCGCCGCTTTCGGTCTGCAAGACCCACGGGATAAGCGCCATGAAGGAATCGATTTCTTCGGGCAAGAGCAGGTTCGCGCTCGAGCGCAAGACTTCTTCGAACTTGCGAAGGCAGATATAGTTGTCGCGGCCCTTGAGGATGGCCGGCTTCAAGAAGCCGTTGAATACGTTCACCAGCTGCGGGATATCGTGATTCCAGAGCTGTTCCTGCAAAGCCCTCGTCGCCGTACTGATAAGCACGCGTTCCCCGGAGACCGCCTTGTTGGCCGCCGATACCAGGTAAGCCAAAGTCTTGCCGGAACCCGTCGGGGCTTCCATGACGCAGAGGCCGCCCTTGTGCATGTTGCGTTCCACGGCCGATGCAAAATCGGCCTGGCCTTCACGCGGCTTGAAACCTTCCATGCTGAACGAGAGGAGGCCGCCTTCCTTGAAGAATTCACTCACGCGCGGGACGGCCATGCTGGGGAGCGTCCCGGAACTCTGTTCCACTTCGGGCAAGGCGTAGCTCGGCGAAGAGAGTTCCTTACCGTCGGCGGTACCGAACAGTTTTTCGAGGTCAGAACCGCCAGCCACGCGGGTCAGCGCATCGACAAGCCACGGGTCCATCTGGGCAATCTTTTCGTAAGCCATCACGAAAAGGCGGCCGCAGGCATCGGCATCGGGCAACGCACGGTGGGCGCGGCTCCGTTCAATACCGAGCGCCTGCACGAGCGTATCCAGGCGATGGTTGGGCGTATCTTGGTAGGCGATGCGGGAAAGTGTCAGCGAATCCCAGAACACATGGTCGTCATACGGGACGCCCACCTTGTTCAAGGAACGCTTGAGGAACTTCGAATCAAAATTCGCGTTATGGGCGACCAGCGGGAGGTCACCGATAAAGGCGCAAATCTTGCCGGCCACCGAAGCGAAGTCTTCGCTTTCTTCCAGTTCGGCCTTGCTGATTCCCGTCAGGGATTCGATAAACGGGCGCAAGACGGCCTCGGCAGGCTTCACCAGGAAATCTACCGATTCGGTCGGCTTCGAATCTTCGAAGCGAACCAGAGCCACTTCAATGATTTCGTCTTTTTCGAAATCAAGACCCGTGGTTTCCAGATCCACTGCAACAAAATTTGGCACCTTCAACATACTAACACCTCTCATTCCTATTATTTTAAAGCCGGCAAATTGGGTACAAGTTTTTCAAGTTCGTTCGCGCCGTTCGCAATCTTCACCGTGTCGTTGGGAGAACGCCACGCGGAACCGAAACGGAACGGGACTAGGCTTCCCGCGTCGGGGTCTTGCCGTCCCTTTTCGGGATAGTAGTAATCGACAAAGTAGTTTCCTTCTACTAAGTCTTCGAACGAAAAACTTCCGTCGCTTCCGCACGCCGCGTAGAAATAGCTCGTCCGTTCTACCGACTTCAGGCGCACATACGCCCCCGCACCGGCTCCCGGAATCTTGCCCTTCAGGCTAGCCAATTTCAACTTCGGCACTGTTTCAAACGTAAGCAACTGCTTGTACTTCAACTCTATCACCGTATCGCGCACGCCGTTGCTGTCGGCACGGGCGAGCGTCGTATCCATATACCCCATCAAGACCTTCACCTTCGCATCTGTCGGCCAAGGGTCCTTGTTCTGCAAGACGAGTCGGACGGGGTCCTTGCGGGCCACCGGCACCTGCGACGTATCCTTGTTGATCACTACGTGGAAGGATTCCTTCACGGAATCGGGGATAGGCTTGTCGTAAGCGATGACCACCGTATCGAGCGGGAAGGCGAAGGTCATGCGGGATTCAACCGTCGTGCGCTTGATGCTCGGGTCGAGCGTGTCGGACTTGATTTCCACCCATTCCAGTTCCGCTTCGTTCCTGAGGGTATCGAGCGGCCTGAAAAGCGAATCCTTCGCGTTCTTGCAAGCGAACTTGTAGAGCGTTTCTTTCTTGGGCGCCGGGCTAAAATAGAACTGCGGCTTGTTGGTAGACGCACCGAGGTACACATACCTCGGGTGCAGCACCTTGCCTTCCGGCGAAGTGAGGCTGCAGTTGTTCGTATCGGCAAAGGCAGAATCGAAATAGACGCGACGCGTGAAAGACGCTTCCAGCACGTTCGCAAAGGGCTGCGAGACCGATTCCAGTTCCAGGCGGCTCGTATCGTGGTCTGCCAGCGGAATCCAGATGGTATCCTTCGTCGTAGAATCGAGCACGAGGTCTCGCGTCCACACGCCCGCCAATTCCACCGTCGGTTCCAGGCGCTGGTTTCCGTTCGCGTCGACAAAACCGACGACGCGGTAACGGCCCGGCTTGAGTCCCGTCAACCTGAAATTACCCACGCTGTCAGCGCGCGTGATGAACAGCGGCGGTTCCTTCGCCAACATCGGCACGGAATCCAAAGCGTGCGTCACGGAGTCGCGGTACTTCTCGAGGTACTTGCGCTGTTCGCGTTCCGGGCCCATCAAGAAGAGGCCCACGCTCGGGAACAGCGACTTGCGGATAAGCGTATCGTTGACGAGGATGCGGCCTTCCAGGGTCAGCGAATCGATTTCGGAACCCGTCGAGAAGACTACGGTAAAGGGCGTCGCCAGGGCGTTGCCGTGGAGGTCCTTGATACCGCCCGCAAACGTAATCGTGTACGTCGTATTTTCATCGAGCACGGCACGCGACGTGAGTTCGAGCGTCTTGCCGCTCACTTCGAACTTCATCTTCTTTTCGATCGGCGGAGAAATGGATACCGCACTGCGCGGGATGCTCGCATTAATCCATTCATCGAATTCCAGCTTCACGTACAGTTCGTTCGGATGGTTCGTCGTCATGGGCGCCGGGTAGACCGCCGCCACACGAGGCGGCAACTTGTCTTCGGGGCCACCGCCCGGAGCCACCTGGGTCGCACACGCAAAAAACCCCGCACAACAGAGCAGGCCTAGGGCAAAAGCGTATGCAGACTTACGGAACATCATCAATCAATCAGAGAAATAATTTTGCCAATGCGGGACCAGCGGATCCTGAAGGGAATGCGCCACCAGGTGAACGGATTGCCCAGCGAAAACTCCTGGTCGTCGTTTTCGAAAGAGAAGTAAATGACGAAAGCCTTGGCGCGGATATTGCGGAGCGTCACGGTTCCCCAATAGCGGCTGTCGGCAGAATTGTCGCGGTTATCGCCCATCATGAAGAACTGCGGAGTCTTGATGACGTAATAGTCCATCGGCTTGCCGTCGAGCAACAGCGCACGGCGGATTTCAAAAGTCGGAAGTGTTTCGGCGGCAGCACTGCTGTCCACGGAACTGCTGTCCACGACCGTACTGTCCGCAGCACTATCCGCTACCGCTTTCTCTGCGGCGGCAGCGTTCAGGCGGGCGACATTGCCTTCCAAGTCTTGCAGGAGGGACGCCTCAAAGCTGACGTAGCTCACCTTGCGGTTCCAGCCGCCCTTTTCGTGCGGGTCGAACATCGGCAAGAAACCGATGGCCGCGAGCTGTTTGAAGTAGCCGAAATTCATTGCGCCCGAAATGGTATCGCCCTGCGTCAGCGGGGCCTGCAGCACCATGCGGTTCCTCGTGAAGAGGGCGTTGAGCGCCATACCGCGATCGTTTTCGACCGGCATGCGGAAGTCGGCAAAGTCATAGCCGTTGTCTTCACGGCCGTCGCGCAAGAGGTTCAGGCTGAGTTCCACATGGGAATCGGGATTTTCTTGCGCCACAATAGAGCGCAGCCACCACAGGCGGGAAAGCGAAAGCGAATCCACGAACAGCGTGTCGCCAACGGACGGAATGACGAACGGCTCTAGCTCATCGCGCGGAGACGGAGTCCGGACCGAAGCCGTCCACTTGCCGCGACCTGGGATTGTGTCTTGACGAACACCGTTGACGTAGAGCTTGCCTTCGTGAACCGCAACCGTATCACCGCTTACAGCGATACAACGCTTGATGTAATCCTTCGGACCATCCGGGTAGTGCACCAAGTGCGGCTGGCCTTCTTCGGGCTCGTGGTCCCAATAGACATTCCCGAACATGAGCGCATTGAACAAATGCGTATAGCGGGCCGGATTGTTGTCCGGATACTCCGGCTCTCCCGGGTACCTAAAGATAACGACATCGCCCGGCTTGGGTTCCGCATAGCCGGGGAACTTCTGGTTAGTGAAAGGAATCGGCGAACCGTAAGTGAACTTGAGGCCAAGCAAGAAATCTCCCGTATGCAGGGAATCTTCCATGGAGCCGCTCGGAATCTGGAACGCCTGGATGACATACTGGATAACGACCAGTGCCAAAGCAATGGGGACGATGATTTCCCGCGTAAAGGTACTCAAGAATTTCTTGACATCAAATTTCTTCTGAGGCTGTTCCATAAAAATCCATATACTAGAGGCTGCGAACCGTCTTCACAAAATTCCTGCTCACCAACAGCTGCGTGCGATTCTTGTCGCGCAGCACCACCACCAGGCGGCTCATGTCGGACTTGCGTATTTCGGCGATGTAGTCAATAGCCACGAGGTGGGCCCTGTGTATGCGCACGAACATGCTCGGGTCCAGTTTTTTCTCGAGGTCGACTAGCGGGGTGTCGATGACGAACTGGCCTGTCGGCGTGTAGATTGTCGTGTACTTGTCTTCGCTCTGGAAGCGGATGATTTCATCGACATTCACCAACAAGATGCGGTCACCGATTTTCACCTGGATGCGCTGCAAGTACGAACCGCGCGCATTGACCATATCGCGGAACTTTTCCCACGTGAAGTCCGCGGGCATCTGCTGCTGTGCTGAACGGTTCGACACATTGCGGCGGAGTTTTTCGATAGTCCCTTCCAAGCGTTCCGGATCAACCGGTTTCAGCAAGTAGTCAACCGTATTTTCTTCGAAGGCGCGGAGGGCAAAGTTTTCGTACGCCGTCGTGAACACGATCAGCGGCATATCGTCTTCGCCGACGTTTTTCAAGACTTCGAAAGCGTCCATGTCCGGCATCTGAATATCCAAGAAAACGACGTCCGGATCCAGTTCCTGAATCTTCTCGATCGTCTGCGCACCGGAACCGGCTTCACCCACGACTTCGAATTCAGAAGCATAGGGTTCCAACAGCGTCTTCAGGCGCATGCGGGCCAGCGGCTCATCGTCTACAACCAGGACCTTACAGGGCATTACTTACCCTCGGTGGAATCAGCCTTCGGCTGAGCTTTCTTTGTCAGCGGTTTCAAAATGCGGACGAGTTCCGCCTTGACTCCGTCAGCATCTTCGTATACCGTTCCGGCGCCAGTCAACAGGGCCATGTTGCCAAGCGAATCCCTCAAGAACTTCATCCCCGTTCCTTCGGAAAGCGCAATAGAAACAATTCCTCCCTCAACGGAATAAGTCCCCTTCAGGGTATCAACCTTCATGGAATCTGTCACGACCGTCTGGACCAAAACAGCGGAACTATCTTCGGCAAGTTCCAGGCGCACCATACGGGCCTTGCACTCTTCGCACGGCAGGCGGCCGGAATAAAAACCTTCCGTATTCTTCGGCAATTCAACCGGCTTGAGCGCCGGGAGTTCAGCAGGTTCTTCTTTGGAACAACCTACAAAAAAAACGCAGCACGACACTGCAATCAAAAACAGCTTCTTCATGCCACAAATTTACTAAAACCCGAAGGGCTTGCGGAGAGAAGATCGCCTAGAAACCTTCGGAATAGACGATACGGAAACCTACCGCAGCGGACTTGTACCGCGGTTCCTTCTTATCCCGGGCATCCGGAGCGATATCCTTCACGACACTGCTCCAGCCACCACCGCGAATCACGCGATAACTCCCGGATTCCGGGCCGACCGGATTCGACATGGACGAAGACGCATAGCTCGAATACCAGTCATTGACCCATTCGGCAACATTGCCTGCCATATCGTAGAGGTGATAGTCATTCGGAACAAACTGCGCCACCCTGGCCGGACCTTTACTTTGTCCGTAATAAGCGTATTTGGAAGCTTCGGCCGTCCCCCAATAATAAGTGGAAGTCGTCCCGCCATGTGCGGCAATTTCCCACTCCATTTCGGTCGGGAGCCTCATCGAAGCCACAGAATAATCTATTTTAATCCCTTTAAGGACGTCCTCACTGCCTACAGAGGTGTAAATATAGGCCGTATCGAAGCCCGCCCTCTTGGAAACTTCGTTGCAAAAGAGTGCCGCCTGGAACCAATTGACGTTTTCCACCGGGTAATCATAGCCTTCATTACTCTGCTCGGGCAACTTTCCCATTACTTTTTCATAAAGTTCCTGGGTTACCTCTGTCTGCGACACCTTGAAGGCTGCTACGGAATACGAGGCGCCACCCTTCTTGATGGTCATCGGCACGACCTCATAAAAAACGATTCCCGCAATGGCACTGTCTACCGCATCCCATTCGCCCTGACTACTGCTAGAGCTACCCGGAACCTCCTTGCCGCTTGATTTTCCGCCGGCACTTGACTTTCCGTCCTTGCCGCCCGCGGCCGAGTTCGGCGCCACCGGAGAGATTTCCTCCGCATCACCGCTTGCCGTACAGGCGCACAAGCCCATCCCGGCAAAAAGGAACGCCATCAAGAGCAGCGCTCTTACGTACAGAGAACGGTTCATGCCTAAGGATTTCATTAGCGGATCACTCCCACGCGGTAAAGTTTCTGCTTCGTCTTCCCGCTTTCAAATTTCACGTTGAGACGCGCCGTATAGACATCACTGCCGAGCTTTTTCAAGTCGAGGTGCTCGAACTGGTTACGGCCACGCTTGACATCGCTCATTTTCGTCTTGAAGACGCAAAGTCCGGTAATATCGTACAATTCAAGCGTCGCGCTCTTCGCCGCCGCTCCGATTTCGAAACGGGCCTTCGCGTCACCGCCACGAATCGGGTTCGGGTACATGAAGAATTCCGTGATTTCGTCCTTCGCACCCGCCGCAGAAACTTCTCCGAGTCCGGACGCGTCGAAGTATCCCGTACGTTCGTTACCGCCCGCCGGGAGAGTCCAGGCCGCCGGAGATTCTGCCGCATCCGTAGAGGCGTCACGCAGGCGGAACGCCGAAAGGTTTTGACGGTGCAGCGCATAGATTTCAGGACCCGCGGACTTCTTTCCAGGAACCGCATCCGCGACGAAGATGCTCATGGGCTGAATGACCTGCGTCGAATCGAGGTATTCAAAACTGCCGGCAGCCAGCGGGAACTGCGACGTCACGGCCTTGCCCTTGCCGGTATAGGCGTACACCAGGCCGTCACTGCTCGGCACGAGAATTTCAGGAACGTCATCCTTGTTCACGTCAACCAAGACAGGGTCGCTGAAGAAACCGTAAATCGGAGTACCGCGGGAAATCTTCACCGGGAACCCTGCGAGAGGCAGGCCGGAACGGTCCAGCGCATACACGAGGTTATCGCCCAAGAATACGACATCGGGATAACCGTCCCCGTTGACATCGCCCAGCGCGATTCCGGAGGTTTCATCCTTGAGGCCGCTCGTACCGGCGGCACCGCGCTTGTAGACCTTCGTCCAGTTCAAGCCTTTCTTCCCTTCCAGGAGGCTTGTGGCCACCGTCGTGCCGCGGCTCCCGACAGCAATCACTTCGTTGACGCCATCGCGGTCCAAATCGGTACAGGCGAGGCGGTAAGACTCCCCTGCCTTGCCGTTCAGCTTTATTTCGCGTTCCCCTGCATAGGCGACGCCCTTGTCCGTCACGTAGGCAAAAACGTCCTTCCCGTCGGAACTTCCACAGAACACCAGGTCCGTAACGCCTTCGCGTTCTTCCACAAGCTTGATCTTTCCATCGCCCTTCTTGAAGACGTTTACGCCCTTCTTCGTCGCAAAGCGGATTTCATCGCCGACAATGACCGGCCCCGCCGTTGCCGATTCGATATCGTAATCCTGCTGTACCGGCAGCCCGCCCGCAAAACTCGTCTTCACAAGCTTTTTCCGGTGCAGGCTATACACGTCCTTGCCATCGCTCGCGAGGCCGACCAGCGGTCCATAGCTTGCGCCCACGCGGTAAAGCGGGACTTCCGCCGCCGTATCCTTCTGCGAAAGACGTTTCTGCACCACCGTAGTATCGGCAACAAAGAGCGTATCGCCCAAGGCGTCGAACACCTGGAGGGTGCCGTCCATCGCAGCGACGACCAAGAGCTTTTCGCCATCCTTTTCGGGATGGTCGACAAAGACCGCGCCACGCACGGCGCTTGCAAGGCCCACGTTACGCGGGAACTTGCTGCCTTCAATGCTACCGTTGTCGATGCTGATCGTCACGCTGATGACCGGAGCCGCGAAGTTCACCACGCTATCGCCCAGGAAGGCGTTCGCGGTTTTTTCCTTGCGGGCGTTCTTCGGCACGTTCACCGTAATCTTGATACCGGTGTAGCCGCCCTGCGTCGTCATCGTATTCGCATAGCCTACCGCATTGATGGTCTTCAGCGTATCGAACTTCTGCTTAGAATCCTTGGAGGGCTTGCGCAGGTGCGGGAGCAAATCCGTTCCCGAACCGTAATCGTACGTATCTTGGCCGAGGGCATTCTTGAACGTCTTTCCAATAGAAAGAATCCCGTCGGCTTCAATCATCGCGATACCGAACTGGTGATCACGCAGCGTATCGCCGCCCCAGAAGTTTGCAATGCCGTATTCCAGAGTCTCGCGCAGGTACCATTCGTTCACGCGCCACACCGCGATACCGCTCGCCGGGAGGCCCGCATCGTAGCTGTCCATGCCGACAATCAGGCCTTTCGCCTTTTTCTTGTTGACCGTACACTTTCCTTTTTCATTGCACGTACTGTCTTCAAAAACCTTGCTCAAGCTGTCGACCACGACCGTCCGCACCGTCGTATCGGCATCTTCGTCCGTCGTGCCGAGTACAAAGCGCACCTTGCCATCTTTGTTCCAGCTCCTCTGACGGTTCTCGATCAGCAAATATTCGCTCGCGCTGAGCGGGACCTTCACGATTTCGGTGCCCTTGCCGGTACCTGCCGCCGTGATATCCACGGTCACGGGCTTCCCCGCCACCGGGCGCACTTCCCGGACATTGCTCCAGCCCATATAGGCGCGTTCCCATGCAGCAGGGAGCGAAGGCAAGAATCCGTTTCCGGCATTATAGCCCGCAAAGTCCATCGCATCGAAATAACCGAGGCGCGAAATTCCCTTCACCACGTCGTACGTGTTCGGCAAGCCCAGTTCGCGGCCAATCTGGTTCACCACGATTCCGTTCACGCCCCAGTTCAAGCCATCCTGCGAAGCCGTCTCGCTCACCACCATGATAGAACGCAACGTATCCAGGACAGAACCCTTGATAATCAGGCCGTTCACTACGGAATCCTTCTTGTCGTTCAGGCCAAACGCCGGCTTCACAAAGTCGCTCTTGGCCGAATCCGGCCTCAAGTATTCCCAGGCATCACGCGATACGTAGATGTCCATAAAGTCACCCGGCGTATCGGCGTTATCGGGGCCCATGCCACCGCCGTCCACAAGCCTGCTCGCGCCGGCATGCACAATCATGTAGGCGCGCTTGACGTTCGGGTTCTTCGAAAGCGGGATGCGGAAGGGGGATGCCTTCGACGTGTCGGCAACGGCAGCGGCCACCACCGCGTCGTACACAAACGTCAAGTAATCGCGGCTGCGGGCTTCATCGAATTCCGCCGTTTTTTCGCCTTCCAGCTTGGACGTTCTGTTATAGTCGATGATATGCTTCTTTAGCGAATAGATCGGGAACACCGTCGCCTTGATCGCAAGCTTTCCACCACTTGCCGCACGGTAGTAGGCGTCGGCATACTGCAAATGCTTTTCCCAGTAAGGGACCTTCCCGCTCTGCTTCGTCGGGTCCAAACCGTAGTTCTTGTCCGGCACGGTCCCGAACGTCCCCTTGCCCGTCGTCAAGGAATTGTCCGTCTTTTCCTCGGCAAACTGCACGCGCAAAATAAACACTTCAAGAGTATCTACAGCAAAAACGGGCGACACAAACGCCACGAAAAAGGCTAGAAGCACTAACACTGTCTTAAAACGTTTCATACTTAATCCAATCTACAAAAATAGAGCCCTAGAGGAACGCTACTCCCCTATGCGCTTGTAGCTTTTGGGCACATTCAAGCGCCAGGTCCCGAGGCTGAACGCCTTGTTGCGGGCCACCTTCTTGATGCGGATTTTCAGGAACATCTTTCCGCCAGCTTCAAACTCGACATTAGACGGGAGGCGCACGCCCTCAAATTCCTTGAATTCGGAGAACTTGAGAATTTCGGGCTTGCCGTCGAGACCGCCACGCATCAGCCATGCGATTTCGCCATCCCGCTTCCCGTAAGTAAACTGCATCCCGCTCGGGGCACGCACCTTCACCACGTGGAAATCCGCCGAATCGCTTTCCGCGAGCACCTCGCTCCTTTCCGGCACCAGCACGCCCTCGAAAATATCCGCCATCTGGTGGATCGGCACCATCGGGACAGAATTGTCCCCCATAAGGCCCACCATATAGCCTACGCCGGAGAGGTATTTCTTCTCCGTCGGGAAAACCATGTTCCAGCCTTCCTCCGTCCACAACAGCGAAGCAACACCCACGCCCATGGGGCCTGTCAGTTCCATGCGGTAGCGCTTGTGCGGTACCGAGAAAAGCACGGCGTCCAGGTCTTGTTCCTTGCCCAGGCTATCGAGCACCGTCAAAACGAATTTGGCACGGAGGCTATCGCGCGCCGGTTCCGAAACCGCGGCAGTGCGGTTCGATTCTACCGGAGGCTTGAACCATGCGCATCCCGAAAACAGGAGCGCGGTTACGCACGCGACCAGGAAAGCGGTAAATGAGAGACGGCCAAACATCCCGACCTACTTTTTCTTGCCCAGGAATTCCTTGGCGGCAGGATGGTTCGGGCGCAACTTCAGGAGCTTCTTGTACGACTTCGTCGCATCGGACTTCTTGCCTAGCGCATTCTGGATGGCAGCAAGGTGCTCCCAGTAAACGTAATCATTCTCAAAGTGCTTCGACTTGATAAGCTTCATCGTCGAAAGGGCTTCTTCATAATTGCCCTTGCGGAACAGCGCCCAGGCCTTGGAATCGAGGAAAGCCTCGCTCGGGGAATCCCCTTCCATCTCCAACGCCTTCACCACCATCTGGAATCCCTTTTCCACTTCTTCCGGACTGCGGTTCAAGTCAATCAGCGAATAGCCGTAGTAGTTCAGCAGTTCGGGCCAGTCCAGGCGGGCCTGAGCCGCGTTTTGCAGCAGGTATTCGAACATCCGGAAAGATTCGTCATAACGCCCGAGCCTCTCCAGGTTCATCGCCATCAGCGAACGGACGAACATATCCGTCGAATCGGCCATCAGCATGCTTTCCCAAAACAGTTCCGCCTTGGTACGGGCTTCCTTGGCGCGGGAACGCTTTAAAGTATCCGCCTTGCCGTCGTCTTCGATATCGCGGGCTTCCATCAGCAAAATCTGCGCATAGGAATGCTGCAGCTGGCGGTGGGCACGGGACGCCTTCTTACGCATGATCGCAACCGTCGCCGAATCGGCAACGCCCGCCATCGGTGTCCAATGGCTCCACACGGCCATCATCGAATCGAGCAACACGTAAGCCTTATCATAAACGCCGGCATAGCCGTAGGCCATCGCCAAGAAGTCCTTGTCGCCGCTCAGTTGCAGGGAATCGGCAAGTTCCGCGTAGCGGAGCCCTTCCTTCTTGTTATCTTCGGCAAAGGCAATTCCCGAAAGCGCACGGCAGGCCTGGGCCGCATAAGCCGGAGTCTTGCCGAGTTTCAGGTAGACATCGCCCAGGTGGACTTTCGCGCTATCGCGCTCGCCCATGGCAAACTCGTAACTGCCGAGGTAATAGAACATCACCGGCGTGCGGAGGCTGTCCTTGTACACCTTCTTCTTCAAGAACTTGAATGCCGCCTCGCGATCGCGGTCGCCAAAAGTCATCAGCGCCGTATTGATAATCGCCTCATCCTGTTCGGTGTTCCCGGTAATCGTATCGGCAATGGCACGGACTTCGGCATTCCTCTTCTGCATGGCGAGGCCCTGGACCATCTTCACGAGCAATTCCTTATCACCGAGGGCGTCGTAAGCCTTCCCGAACAGCTCCACGATGGCGGAATCCTTACCGAGTTCCAACAAGATGTTCAGCTGGCGGGCAAACAGCGACTGGATGTAGTTCGTCTGCGGGAGGAGCGCATCGTAGACCTTCACCAGTTCCTTCTTGTCTTGGACCGCTTCCAAGAAGAGGCTGTAGTCATAGAGCAAGGTCATGTCCTGGTTGTGCGAAGAATCCAGCGCCACCTTGAAGTACTTACGTGCGGAATCGGCGATGCCTTCCTTCACGTACAGCTTCGCCAACAGTTCCAGCTGGCTCGTCAGCACGGGGCCCTTGTAACCGGACGCCTTACGCGCCACCGCAAGCGCGGCGGAATCGTTCCCGTGGGCAAACAAACGGGCGGCCACATTGAAAGCGAGGTAGCGGTTCCCCGGGTCAGCGTCATAGGCGCGCTGCCAGAAAACTTCGGCCAACTGCTTTTCGCCACGCAGTTCCATTTCTTGCGCCCGTATAAAAGATTCATGCGCGACGTCCAAGTCTTGCGGCATGTTCATCTTTTCAAGCGCATCCTTGATGACCGCGGAATCTACGGCCGTAAGCGTCGCCTGGTTGGAGTCGCCCTGCTTATGGGGTGCAGAACTACAGGCGCCCAAATAGAGCGCCAGCATCAGCACTGGTATAAGGAATCCCATAAACCGAGCCATAAAAAACCTAGTCCGCTATCGCGAAATCGATCTTGGTGTCTGGGGGCAGGTAATCGCCATGCTTGGGAGCGGTTTCCAGAATCGTCCCCGGAGCTTCGCCGTTTTCGGCCTTCACGCGCTTGATATCACCCACCTTGAATCCGAGCTTCTCGAGCTTCGGATAAACGTTGTCTATGACCTGGCCCGTAAAGTCGGGGAGCAGGACCTTGCCGGTCGTGACGCCGGCCGAAATAACGACCTTCACCGTATCGCCGATACGAGCCTTCTTGCCAGCCAGCGGGATCGTCCTGATGACGACGCCACGCGGAATGCTCTGGTGGGCGCCCTTCACGATTTCGCCCTGCACGAGGCCCGCACGGGTCAAGGAAATTTCCGCCTGCTTCTGGCTCTTGCCGCGCAAGTCAGGAATCTTGACTTCGCGAAGGCCCAGGCTCTTCGTAAGCTTGACCGTACGTCCGAGCTTTGCCGTACGACCGGCAGCGGGCATCTGCACCAGCACAAGCCCTTCCGGAATCTGTGAACTGTAGCGGCCTTCCTCAAGCCATTCGAACTTGAAGCCAGCTTCGGTCAGGGCCGCTTCGGCGGCTTCCTGCGTCATGCCTTCGAGGTTCGGGACAGCGCCCGTCGACGTGAAATGGCCAGAGAAAACGGGCATGATGAGTTTGTCCGTCGCCAACGCCAACAGGATCAACAGAACTATCCAAATGCAAAGCGCCTTCGCGATAGGCGACTTTTTAAGGAACGCCAAAAACTTATTCAAAACAGATTTCAACTTATTCATGTTCAATCATTAGCCACTAGTCCTTGATTACTAGCGACTCCGAATTCCTAATGGTTCTACCCCTTCGTCGCCTTTTCTTGCAAGGCACCTTCGTCAAAGATGACGATATCCTTGCCCGTCATGGCGATGGCACCGGTACGGACCAGCAGGGAGCAGATACGGCTCACGGTTTCGCGGGTCGTACCCGACATGTCGGCCAGCTGCTGCTGCGTGGGGCGGTTGTGGATAACCGTCACCATCTTGCCGCCGTCCGTATGGATGCGGATACCGCGTTCTTCCATGAGGTTGAGGAGCGTACCGGCCACGCGACCGCTCACGGACATCGTCGAGAGCGAACCGATCTGGCGGTTGGCCTTGCGGAGTCTCTTGCTCATTTCGCTCAAGAGGCCCATGGCGATTTCCGGAGACTGGCGGATCAGTTTCAAGAAGGATTCGCGGTGGATAATGAGAAGCTGGGCGTCTGTCACCGTACGCACGGAAGCAGACCTCGGTTCCCCGTCGATCAGCGACATCTCGCCAAAGAAGTCACCGCGTTCCAGGAAGCTGAGGATTGTCTCGCGACCGTCAATGCCGGTCATGTAGACCTGCACAGATCCAGAAGCAATGAGGTACAGCGCCTGTACGGAGTCGTCGCCCTCAAGCACCACGGTCTCGTCGCGGTTGAAATTCTGGGCTACCACCAAATTGGCAAGCATCCCGAGCTGTTCTTCGTTCAATTCCGAGAAGAGCTCCACGCCCTTCAACAGTCCTACGATGTTAGCGTCCATATTCTCATTCCTTCTTGTTTATTGTTTCTTTAAAGGCCCAAGCCCTTAGCGAGACCGGCATCGATCACGATACTCTGGTCGCGCTTAGCGCCAATAGAAATCATACCAATTTTCACATCGACAAGTTCGGCCATACGCTGCAAATACTTCTTCGCGTTCTCCGGGAGCTCGTCGTAGCTGCGGCACTTGGTCGTATCGCACTTCCAGCCGGGCATTTCTTCGTACACCGGAGTGCAGCGGCCCACCTTCGAGAGCTGGTTCGGGATAAAGTCGAGCTTTTCGCCGTCGCACATGTAGTGCGTGCAGATCTTCACCGTGTCGAACGTGTCGAGCACGTCGAGCTTGGTGATGGCGAGGTGCGTAAGGCCGTTCACCACGGTCGCCTTGCGCACGACCGGAGCGTCGAACCAACCGCAGCGGCGGTTACGGCCCGTCGTGGCGCCGTATTCGTTACCAATCTTACGGAGCGTGTCGCCCGTTTCGTCCAAGAGTTCCGTCGGGAAGGGACCGTTACCCACGCGGGTCGTATAGGCCTTCACCACGCCCCAGACTTCGTCCAGAGCCGTAGGTCCGACACCGGCACCGCAGCTGGCATAGCCCGCCACCGTATTGCTCGACGTCACGAACGGGTACGTACCCTGGTCCACGTCGAGGATGGTGCCCTGGGCGCCTTCGAACACGAGGCGCTTGCCCGCCTTCACGGACTTGTAGAGGAACTCGCTCACGTCGCGCACGAACGGCTTGATCTTCTGGCCGAGTTCCAGGTATTCCTTGATGACGACTTCCGGGTCGATCGCCGGAACATCGTACATGACGGTAAATTCTTCGTTGTGGACCTTCGCCATCGCCTCGACGCGGGGGCGCAGTTCGCGTTCGTCCATCAAGTCACCCACGCGCACGCCGATGCGGTTCACCTTGTCGCTATAGCAGGGGCCGATACCGCGGCCGGTAGTACCAATGGCAGCCTTGCCCGCCTTCTTTTCTTTCGCCTTGTCGAGCGTAGAGTGGTACGGGAGCACCACGTGGGCATTGTTCGCAATAAACAGGCGGCCTTCCGGGTTGATTCCCTTGGTATGGAGGTCCGCGATTTCAGCGAGCGTCTGAATCGGGTCCAAAACGACACCGTTGCCGATAACACAAATCTTGTCCTTGTGCATGATGCCCGACGGGATCAGGTGGAACACGAACTTCTGGTCGCCCACCTCGACGGTATGACCCGCATTGGCTCCGCCCTGGAAACGCACGATAATGTCTGCGTCCAGAGTCAAGAAATCCACCACCTTGGCCTTACCTTCATCCCCCCACTGGGAACCGATTACAACACGATTTGCCATATATCCTTCATTTTGTAGTAAAAACACGAAATTGCAGCACAGGGACCTTCCCTGCACCCTTTTTCGCCATAAAGATAGCAATTTTCCAACCCCGTCAGCCCTAATCCTCGCACTCAGACGCCGCTTTTTCGGAGCAGACGATATCGGCAAGCGTCGTATTCTCCGTCCTCTCCATGCATTCCTCGTATACGGAGCTCTGACACGGGTCGGAATGCGAGTAGCTGCACGAGCCCATAGCAAGCAAAAGGAGGCTTGCGGCAAGCCTCTCTGCAATTACAGACAAATTAACATTTGCCATCTAGGCCTTTACGGCACTTCGACGCTGTCGAGAATCTTCTGCACGACGGTTTCGGCGGAGACTTCTTCCGCTTCGGCCTCGTAGCTCAGGATAATGCGGTGACGGAGCACTTCCATCGCGACAGCCTTCACGTCTTCCGGCGTCACGTAGGCACGGCCCTGGATGAACGCATGGGCCTTCGAAGCCTGGGCAAGGCCAATCGATGCACGCGGAGATGCACCCACTTCCACAAAGCCGACCAGGTCACTGCGCTTGATGCTGCCCGGATCGCGGGTCGCAAGCACCAGGTTCACGATGTATTCGCGCACGCGTTCGTCCACGTACACCTGCTTCACCAGCTGGCGGGCGGCCAGAATGTCTTCCTTCGTGGCAACGGCCTGCGGCTGACGGAGCCCCGCACCGGCGACGGCGTCGAGAATCTTCATTTCGTCGGCCTTGTTCGGGTAAGACACCTTCACCTTCAACAGGAAACGGTCCACCTGGGCTTC
>CACXKY010000002.1 GCA_902768325.1 Fibrobacter succinogenes | reverse complement strand
CGACCAGGTGCTCGTGCCCTGGACTCCGGTGTTCGCTCTCTCCAGCGGCCTCCCGGTTCTCTTCGACCGCGTCGTTGGCGGTTTCGGCAAGGCCTGCGGCCTGGAACGCTTCGGCGCTTCCGCTCCGGCTGGCGTGCTCGAGAAGGAATTCGGTTACGTGCCCGAGGCCGTCGCTGCGAAGGCTAAGGAATACCTCGCCGAGTTTGCCCAGAACGTCGCTGACTTCAAGAAGGTGAACGGGTAATTAAGTCCTGAGAGACCTAGGCAAAAAAGACCGCTTCCACTTCAAATTGGGACGGTCTTTTTTTTGTGGCCTTGCTTATATTTGAAAAGATTAGGAGATGGAAATGAATTTTGTGAAGTTGTTGACCTTTGGAGCGCTCTTTGCCTTTGTAATCGCCTGCGGTGACGACTCGTCCAGCAGTTCCTTCGCGAACGGAGGCGGTTCCGGCGCCGGAAAGAACGGTGCGGAGAACGGCTCCGGGAACAGCGTGGAATATGACGCCGCTGCGGGAACGGTCAAGGACTTGCGCGATGGCCAGATGTACAAGACCGTGAAAATCGGTAACCAGGTATGGATGGCCGAGAACCTGAACTACGAGACGGCGACGAGCGTGTTGATTCCCGAATACAACGGCAAGCCCCGCGAAAAGTACGGACGGCTCTACACCTGGGACGACGCCATGAAGGCGTGCCCTTCCGGCTGGCGTCTGCCGAGCGAAGACGACTGGAACGAATTGCTCGAGTTTGTGGGCGATTCCGCTACCGCGGGGACGAAACTCAAGGCGGCCAGGGACTGGGACAAGGCTAGGGGAGACGTCATCGGGACGGACGACTATGGGTTCGCGGCTTTGCCTGCGGGCGTTTCGCATGTCAACGGGAACGGCGTGCGGAGCTTCAGCAATAACGGGGCGTTCTTCTGGACCGCCACCGAGAACGGCCGGGCCATCCTCATTGTGATGCATTATGAAAAAGAAGTCGTGGAATCGAGCCGCTTTGACAAGGAAACATGGCTCAGCGTCCGCTGCATCATGGATTAGTTTGCTTTTTCCTTTAAAATATCCTATATTCAATGCCATGATTTGCCCTTTCTGCAAGACAGACAACGACAAGGTTGTCGATAGCCGCGTGAGCGGTACCGCCATCCGCAGGCGCCGCGAATGCCAGGCGTGCGGTCGCCGGTTCACCACCCGCGAGTATATCGAAATCCAGCCGTTGACGGTTATCAAGCGCAGTGGCGAAAAAGAACCTTTCCAGCGTGAAAAGCTCATCCGCGGCATCATGAATTCCTGCAAGAAGCGCCCGCTTACCGTCGATGATATCGAACAGCTTGCGACGCGTGTCGAAAATGCGCTGCCCGTAAACGACAGCTTCGAGGTCGGCTACGATACCATCGGGAACCTCGTGATGCAGGAACTCAAGAAACTGGACCCGGTTGCCTACGTGCGTTTCGCATCTATTTACCGCGAGTTCCAGGAAGTGGGCGAGTTCGTCGACCAGATCAAGTCGCTGGATAAAACTTAGACGAAAGAACGCTCGCGATATCATTTCGGGTTTGTCACTCTGGAACATCGAAGATGCGATAGAGTCCATGAATTCGATCCTATCGCTGCGCTCCAGGATGACTTCAAGACGTTTCTGATTAATGATTACCCTTCTCCAAAGTGCTTTTGAAAAACGTTCGTCGCTGTTCGATGTGACAGACGCTTACCGCATTGTGAACGGTGCCGCCGACGGTTTCCCGGGACTCACGCTCGACCGCTTTGGCGACCGCTTCCAGGTGCAGTTTTTCGGGCCGGAAATGCTACCGCGTCGCCGCGAACTTGTAGATGCGGTGGCTTCGCTGTTCAATCCCGTTTGCATCGTGGTGAAGGAACGCCTTTCGCGTTCGGGCAAGTCGCTCGAGAATGCTCCGATGGAAATAGCACTCGGTTCCCGCGAAGATGCCGTAGGTACGGTACGCGAAGGCAACGCGCGTTTCCATGTGGATCTGCTCGATACGGTGAATCCTGGGCTGTTCCTCGACATGCGTCACGTGCGCCTCGAGGTGGAAGACCGCTTCCGTGCGATGTCCGGCGCAGCTCAATCCGGCGACAAACCAGCGTCCGCCGCCGATATAAACGATCTTCGTTTCCTCAACCTCTTCAGCTACACGTGCAGCTTCTCGGTACACGCGCGCCTCGGTGGTGCCGCCGTTGCCACCAACGCCGACATCAGCGGGAAGATTCTCGACAAGGGTCGCGAAAACTACGCGCTGAACAGTCTCGACCTGCGTCCGGGAGAATTTTTCCGCGGTAATGCGCTCGAATACGTGCGCTGGGCCATCAAGAAAGGCCTCAAGTTCGACGGAATCGTTCTCGACCCGCCGAGTTTCGCGCGCTTCAAGGGACTGAACTTCAATGTGCGCGAGCACCTGATGCCGCTCGTTGCTGAATGCGCGCAGATTCTAAACCCGCACGGATTCTTCATGGTGAGTTCGAACTACAGCGAGTTCATGCCGGCGCCGTTTTCGCGCGACGTCCTCGAGGCCGTACAGCAGGTACATAAAAAAGCCCGCATGGTATGGACCCGCGGGCAAGATATTGATTTTGTCGGCAGCGGATCTACGAAAGATTCCTGCCTTGTCGCGACACTCGTGGAAGTTTAGTCTGCGGCGGTTTCTGCGGTGGTTTCTGCGCTGTCAGTGCTTTCCGCGCCTTCCGATTCCGCTGCAGAACTCTCTTCTGCCTTCTTCTTCATCCAGGGCGGGACCTTTTTCGCCTTCGGTTTTGCTTCCGGCTCGGGTTCCGGCGGGTACAGCAGGCCGAAACGGAGTCCGGCGGTGCTGATGAAGAATCTTTCGACGCGCAGTTTTTCGAGGAGCGACTTGAGCCAGAACAGCCCGCAGATGATGACATCGCTACGGCCGTTTTCAAGTCCGGGAAGCATCGCGCGCAATTCCTTCGAGAGGTTCGAAATGCGGGTCGTGACCGCTTCGAGGTCGGAAATGCTCATCTCCAGCCCTTCGATGGCCTTGTAGTCGAACTGCGGTTTGTCGAGGAACACCATCGCGAGCGCGGTTCCCGTACCGCCGATGAGGTAGACGGGCTTCTTGGTCATGCCCTTGAAACTTACTTCCTTGAAGGTTTCCTTTACGAACTTCTTGTACTCGGGCCCAGGAATCGGTCCCATCGCCTTGAACATCTTGAGCGCACCCACGGGAATCGAGAACGTCGTCTCGCCGTTGGAAAGTTCGGTCGAACCGCCACCGATATCGACGGTGACGATGTCGCTACCATGCCATTCCTTCACGGAACGGTAGGTCAGCTTGCCTTCTTCTTCGCCGCTGATGATGCGCGGGCGGAACCAGAGCGCTTTTTCGACGGCGTCGAGGACTTCGTCCGGATTTTCAGCGCGGCGCATGGCTTCCGTCATGGCGACCGCCTTGAGGTCGGCGCCGAGGGCGTGGAGGTCCATACGGAATTTCGTCATGATCCTGGTGAGGTCTTGGATACGGGCCTCGGTGATGCGCCCGCTTTCGTAGATGTCTTCGCCCAGTCGGCAGATTTCCACCTTCTGGAGTTTCGGGACCAGGACTTGGCGCGGTGCGGCACCCGGTTCTGCCCCGGGGAGGGCAGGGGCGTCTTCGAAGGCGGCGATGAGCATAATGCAGCTATGGCTGCCGATATCAATCGTTGCTTGGAGCTTATTCTGCATTTTCTTCGCCTTTATATTCTTCGTTGTTCCGCGAAAGGATTCCCGCCTTGATTTGTTCGGCAATCTTGGCCGGGTGCAAAAGGAACTGCTTCGCGCTGGCGATGGCTTCTTCTACGACGGACTCGGGATATTTCCCGCTCCAGCTGGCGACCAGTTCGGAAGATTCGCTTCCCAGGGGTTTCTTGTCACGGATTTCCTGGCCCATTTTCAGGGCGAGCAACAATCCCAGTTCGAATGCCCGGGGAGATTCCTTCCCGTCAAGGAGTTTCTCGATCCTCTTGATGCGTTCTTCGACGGGAATGTTCTGCAACTCGGCTAAATCTTTTTCTGTCATGGAGAAAAAGATAGTAAACGGATGAAAAAGAAAGGACTCGCTTACGCGAGTCCTTTCCCAAAAGAGAGCTTTTAAAGAAGAATAATTACTTCTTGGCAGCCGGCTTCTTAGCAGCGGGCTTCTTGGCGGCCGGCTTCTTAGCAGCGGGCTTCTTGGCAGCAGCCGGCTTCTTAGCAGCGGGCTTCTTGGCAGCCGGCTTCTTAGCAGCAGCGGGCTTCTTGGCGGCCGGCTTCTTAGCAGCGGGCTTCTTGGCAGCAGCCGGCTTCTTGGCAGCGGGCTTCTTGGCGGCCGGCTTCTTAGCAGCGGGCTTCTTGGCAGCGGGCTTCTTAGCAGCGGGTTTCTTAGCGGGTTTCTTTGTTGTAGCCATTTTATTCTTCCTTTTTTGAGGGTTAATTGTTTGATGACTATAAAATAACTTTATTTTCACAAATAATCAACACTTTTTTTAATTTTTTTCATTTTTTTTTCTTAAAGCTATTGACAAGGAAAAAATTTGACTTTTTTATTCTGGAAAAATGGCTTGTTAGTTTGTATGTAAAATGAGCGTCGACGGTGCGAAAAAATCGTCTTCCGACAACAAAAAAATCCCGTCGCGCGACGGGATTTTTTGATTTGTAACTTGGTGATGCTCAAAGTATTAAACTTTCGCATTCACGCTGTCGATGTATTTCTTGAATCCTTCAACTCCGAGTGCATACATGTCGACAAACTTCGTCGCAAAAGGTGGCAACTTTCGTGCGTGCATGCCGAGCGCGTCGTGCATCACGAGCACGTGTCCGTTTGTAAATTTTCCACCGCCAATTCCGATTGTGACGGCGCTCACTTCGTCTGTAATCTTCTTTCCGAGTTCTTCGGGGATGTGTTCGAGCACCATTTCGAAGCATCCGAGGTCATCCGTGAACTTTGCCGCGGCCTCGATGGCGCGTGCTTCTTCTTCGGTCTTGCCTTTCTGCTTGAAGTTCTCGGCGGTCTGCGGTAACAGCCCGTGGTGCGCGCAGACGGGAATGTCCTTGCTGCGCAGGAATTCAATGACTCCTGCGGGAGTTCCTTCCAGCTTGATGCTTGCGGCGCCCAAGTCCATAAAGCGTCGAGCGTTATCGTAAGCGGTTTGGGGATCCTTGTCGCTCAGGTAGGGCATGTCGGCGACAACGTGGGTGTTCGGGGCGCCACGGCAGACGGCCGCGACGAAGATCAACATCTCGTTCATGCCGATTTCGCGGGTGCTCTTGTAGCCGAGCATCGTGTTGGCGAGGCTATCGCCCACGAGAATCTGGTCCACTCCGGCCGCTTCCGCCATCTGGGCGAATGCGAAGTCGTAGGCCGTGATCATCGAAACTTTTTCACCTTTCTGTTTCTTGGCAACGATATCACTTGGAGAGAGCATTGAAAAACCTCTATATATATATTTATAGTGTAAAGGTAGAAAATTTGGGATTTTCTAGCACCCGAACAGTTTTCGTGTGTCGTTCAGAAACTGTAAAGACTTGAGTTCTTTATGGAAACCGATATGGTGGCGCAGGTAGGCGAGGAGGGCGTTCTCGACGAACTGCGGGGATTCTAAATTATTGCCCTTCAACAGATTCCATAAGTCGCGCGATGTTTCCGGGCGCACGCGTGGCGTCGTGACGCCGAGGCATTCCTTGCAGATGATGGCGCCTGTTTCGGGGACGAAGTCGGCCGGTGCCGTGTCGAGATTTTTTCCGCAGCGGCAGCACGTTCCGAGATCGAGGTTGTAGCCCCATACGTCGCAGGTGTCGAGCAGCCAGCGGGCAAAAATGTTTTGCTTCGGTGTTTCGGGAGGGCAGTCGAGGGCGGCGGTCGCCTTTTCCAGCAGTTGGAACTCCGCCTGCAACGGGACCCCTTGCGGGGCGTAGCGCAAGACGATTTCTGCCATAGCTTGCGCTTTCGCGAGGGCGAGCAGGTCTTCGCGGAGGTTCTTGCGCCATTCGATGAGCGTCGCTTCCTTGATGAACTGCAGTTCGGTATTGGGATTTTCGCGGAAGACGACTTCGCTTAAGGCGAGCGGGTCGAGCGCACCCTTGAACGGGGATTCCTTGCGCTTGCCGCCCTTGACGATAAAGCTGACCACGCCACACTCTTCCGTGAGTGCTTTTACGATAAAGCTGGAGTCGCTGTAGGGGAACCTATGCAGGACTATGGCGCGGGTTTTAATCATGTTGGGGAATGGGGTATGAGGTCGCTTCGCTCTGAGGTCGGCGCGTTGCGCCTTTGGGCTCGCTGCGCTTTGAGGTTTACTGATTTACTCAAACCTCAAAGCAACCGTAAGGTTGCGACCCCATTGCTCAAAGCGACCGCAGGGAGCGAGCTATTTCGCTGGGAACGGGGGCCAGCCCATGACTTGTCCGCCCACCACGTGCAGGTGGATGTGGAATACGGTCTGTCCGGCGTCGGCCTTGCAGTTGAATACGAAACGCGCTCCGCCTTCTTCGAGACCGAGGTCTTTGGCGATAAGTTGGGCGCGGTAGAGCATCTTGCCCACGAGTTCGCAATCTTCGGGCTTCATGTCCATGATGGTTGCGATGTGGCGCTTGGGCACCACGAGGAAGTGCACCGGCGCTTGCGGGGCGATGTCGTAGAAGGCGAACACGTCGTCGTCTTCGTAGATTTTCTTGGAAGGGATTTCACCCTTGATGATTTTGCAGAAAAGGCAGTTTTCACTCATAGTATATATAATAGTAGTAAAAAATGGTATATTGTGCCTGTGATGTCGTTTCTGAGCAGATTTTGTGCCGCCGTTTTTGCCCGTAGCGCCTACGGTGTGCTTTTGGCTGCGGGTTGGAAACGTTCAACGGTATATGCGAACTTGCGCCATGTCGGCATCGCATCGGATGAGGCACATGCCAGGAAAATTTACCGGGGCATATTGAACAACCTCACGCGCCATGTCGGCGAACTCCTTTTCCGCTTCGGTACGTTCAAGCGCTTGCCCGCAGACCTTTCTTGTTATCCCTGCCGTGTCGACGGATGGAACTTTAGGATTGCGGAAGGCTCTGCACCGGTGCTCGAAAAGATGCGCCAGGGCGGAATCTTCTTGACGGCCCATTACGGGAACTACGAAGCGATTGGCCCTTGGCTCTGCTGCTTGGGCATCCCGCTCACGGCGAGCTACATCCCGGTGAAACCGTCGTGGCTCAACCGCATTTTGGAAGGTCGCATCCGTGCGGTCGGCGGTCGCCGTTATTCCGTCGATGCGCGTACGCCCCGCGAATTCCTGCGCCTGCTTGATTCAGGTAATTTGTTCTGCCTGCTTTCTGACCAAGATAGCCGCATCCCGAGCGCGGTGGGTGGTGAATTCCTGGGAAAGCGCGTCCACAACAATCCGCTTCCGGGATTCCTGCTGAAGCACCGTCCGGGAACACCCGTGTTCGTCTGTTGGCTTGAAGACTATGACGCTTCCGTGAAAAAGCTCCACGCTGTCGAGGTCCCGCCGCAGTCCGTGATGGACGGATTTAACGATTGGCTGGGCCGCCTTGTTGGCGGGCATCCCTGTTACTGGTACGGTTTTACGCACCGGCGCTTTAGGAGCTCCGATGGGGATATATACCGGACAAAATAGCGATTGTTTGCTATCTCGTTGATTGTCAATGAAATAATGGTTTTTAAACCGTGGAAGGCCGTATGGAAGACCTTCGGGATATTCATTTTTTGTCATAAAATTGACATTTTCTTTTACTATATTCGGAAGACCTCCGGATGGAGGTGCGTGCGGCGGAAGCCGTACGGCTATGTCAACCCAGGGCATTCATGACCCTAAAATTCTACAAGTAGGAATATCAAATGGATTTTTCTGCAGTTATCGCCGAAGAACTGAACCTCGAAGTATGGCGCGTTGCCAAGGCGCTCGAACTCATGGACCAGGGGGGCACGGTCCCCTTCATTGCCCGCTACCGCAAGGACCAGACGGGAACCCTCAACGAAATTGAACTGCGCGACATCAGCCACCGTCGCGATTATTTGCAAGAACTGATGGACCGCAAGGAAACGGTCCTCAAGAGCATCGAGGAACAGGGCAAGCTGACTCCCGAACTCAAGGCCCAGATTGAAGCCTGTAAGGACAAGACGCTCCTCGAAGATATTTACGCTCCGTACAAACCCAAGAAGCGCACCCGTGCGACGATTGCGAAGGAACTCGGTCTTGAACCGCTGGCCCGCCTGATGTGGGCTCAAGAAAATACCGGCAACACCGCCGAAGAAATTGCCCGCATCTACCTCTCCGAAGAGAAGGGCCTCGCCGATCCGAAGGCCGCCCTCAAGGGCGCCTGCGATATCCTCGCCGAAGAAGTGGCCGACAATACCGAATTCCGCCAGTACCTCCGCAACAAGGTCGAAAAGACGGGCGTCATGGTTTCCAAGGTCAAGAAGGATTTCGAAAAGCAGGAAACGAAGTTCAAGGACTACTACGACTTCAGCGAACCGGTCGGCAAGATTCCGAGCCACCGTATGCTCGCGCTCCGTCGCGGTGAAAAGGAAAAGGTCCTGCGCCTCACGATCGAAGTGCCGACCGAAGAAATGGTGGGTTACCTCAAGGCCCAGGTCATCAAGGGCGATTCCGTGTGGAAGCCGTACCTCGAAGAAATGTGCCAGGACGCCTGGGAACGTTTGCTGCAGCCGAGCATGGAAAGCGAAGTGCGCCTCCTTCTGAAGGACGCTGCCGAAGAAGAAGCTTTCAAGGTGTTTAGCAAGAACCTGCAGGATGTTCTGCTCGCCGCCCCTGCCGGCCACAAGGCCGTGCTCGCGCTCGACCCGGGCTTCCGTACGGGTTGCAAGGTGGCCGTGCTCGACGAGAACGGCAAGTTCCTGGACCACGGCATCATCAAGCCGCATGAACCGCACAACGACAAGGCGGGCGCGGCTGTGTACCTGATGCAGCTTATCGATAAGTACAAGATAGATTTGATCGCCATCGGTAACGGTACCGCAAGCCGCGAGACCGACGCCTTCTGTGGCGAGATGGCCCTCAAGTTCAAGGGCAAGGTGCCGCCGCGCGTCATCGTGTCCGAAGCGGGCGCATCCGTGTACAGCGCCAGCATGATTGCTATCCAGGAATTCCCGAAGGAAGACGTGACGACCCGTGGCGCCATTTCTATCGGCCGTCGCCTGCAGGATCCGCTTGCCGAACTCGTGAAGGTGGACCCGCAGTCCATCGGTGTTGGCCAGTACCAGCACGACGTGAACCAGCGCGAACTCAAGAAGCGCCTCGACGAAGTCGTGGAAAGCTGCGTGAACATGGTCGGTGTCGACGTGAACAGCGCGTCTGCTCCGCTTCTTGCCCATGTGGCGGGCCTCAGCAATACGCTCTCCGAAGCGATTGTGAAGTACCGCGAAGACAATGGCGCCTTTGCAAGCCGCGAAGACTTGAAGAAGGTGAAGGGATTCGGTCCGAAGGCCTTCGAGCAGGCTGCGGGCTTCATGCGCATCCCGGGTGCCGAAAACCCGCTCGACGATTCCGCCGTGCACCCCGAAAATTACGCCCTCGTGGAACAGATGGCCGAAAAGGTCGGCGTTCCGGTGAAGGACATGGTCGGCAATGCCGAAGCCGTGAAGGCGATCAAGCTCGACGAGTTCCTCTCCGACGAAGTCGGTAAGGCGACTCTCGACGATATCGTGAAGGAATTGCAGAAGCCGAGCCGCGACCCGCGTAAGGAATTCCGTTATGCGAAGTTCGATGACCGCATCAAGACCATCAACGACCTCGTGACGGGCAGCTGGATGGAAGGCGTTGTCACGAACGTCGCTAACTTCGGTGCGTTCGTGGATATCGGCGTTCACCAGGACGGCCTCGTTCACATTTCCGAGATCAGCGACAAGTACGTGACCGACGCGAAGGAAGTCCTGACCGTGGGTGACGTGGTGAAGGTGCGTGTGGTTGCTGTCGATGCGAACCAGAAGAGAATCAGCCTCTCGATGAAGCAGGAGTCTGCCGACGGTGTGGCCGGTGCAGGCGCGAATGGCCCTCGCGGCCAGCGTGTCGGTGGCAACCGCGGTAACTTCGGTGGCCGCGGCCGCGACAACCACGCGACTATCGCCGACCTCAAGAATAAGATTGCCGGTAAGGAACGTCCGGGCTTCGCTCCGAAAAAGCCCGCCGCCCCTGTCCAAGTCGGCAAGCTGAATTCTATGCTCAAGCAGATTATGAAAAAGGCGAAGTAGGCGAATGTCGCGGCAACAAGCTTGCTTGTTGCCATGACTGAGCCGCCCTGAGCTGCACTCCGCAGGAGTGCCAAAGCTAAATAAGCCGAGAGTCGCAGGAGCAAGGGTCTGCGAGGAACGGAATGGAGAAAAACTTGTTTTTCGACATTTCGGAGCCGAAGCGGACTGATGCCGAAGGCATCCAATAACTCGCTCCTATGACCGAGGCGCTTAGGATTGCGCTACGAAGTAGCGCCAGGCGAAATGAGACCGTTCGCGCTAGATTCTGTAAAACAAGTACAGGGCTGGCGCGAACTCTCGCAACCGCCCCAGTTTAATAACTGGGGCTTCGTTGCTCACAATAGACCGTTCGCGCTAGATTCTGTAAAACAAGTACAGGGCTGGCGCGAACTCTCGCAATCACGCCTCGTTAATACGAGGCGCTTATTGCTCACGGGATTACCGCTAAAAGAAATGAAAAACGCGGGCGCCAAGCACTCGCGTCTTTCATTTCTAATCCTTGTTACTGTCGCTTGCCGGTCACGCGGTAGCGCCGCACGATTCCGTTCTTCTCGGTGCGGATGAACAGCGCCTGTTCCTTCGCGTCAAAATACAGCTTCGGGGCGGAACTTCCTGCAACGCCCGCGCTCGGCAACTTCCCGATGGCAAGCGACGTATCTCGTGCCGACGTATCTTGAACGGTCGTGTCCGTAACGGAGGTGTCGGTGACGGTCGTGTCTACAGGCGTGGTCGTGTCCGGAGGCGGTTCCTGCGTCTTGAGAATCTCGAGCATCGTTTCGGCATAGCGCCTTCCGAACGTCTCGTAGCCTTCGCGCGTAAAGTGCAGCGTGTAGCTCGCTTCCTTTAGGGCGGGGCAGCCCTGCGCCGAAATCAAGTGCCCGTTCGGAATCAAATCGGCCGCTTCCTTCACGGCGTCGTTACGCCAGCCGAGGTCGCCCGTAGGTGCCAACTCGCCAATCAGAATCGGCGTCTGCTCGGGGTCGAGCTCCAGTTCGGCAATCAGGTCGTCGTACACCTTCTTCACGCGCTTGGGCCAATCGTTCATCTGGTAGTCCGCTTCGCCCTGGTGGAAGAGGAATCCCTTGATGACACCCTTCTGCTTTGCAATCTTGCCCATCTCGACAATCCGCTTGTAGAGGTCGCCGCCGTATTCGTCCAGGTACTGGATCCACCACGTGTCGCCCTTGTTCTTCGCGTTCTGCACGTAGGTCTTGTTACGGTCCTTGTCGAACAGGTCGATGCTCTGCCCGCCGATGGCGATGTTTGCCACCGCTATCTTGATGCTGTCCGGGAGCTTCTCGACCATCGTCCGCCCGAAAATGTCAACAATGCCGACCTTGGACTGGCTGTGTCCCATCGGGGGGGCCGCCGGGTAGAATTCTCCTACCTTCTGGTTGGAATGGTTGGCTGCCCGCAATACCAAGAAACGGGGATCTTGTACGCGGTCTTTGTCGGTGACGGTGGCTTGCCCGGACATGTTGGATTGCCCGTAGGCGAGGTAGATATGCAGGTTAGGGTCCTGCGCGAAACTTGTCGCAAAGCATACGGCAAGAAACACAATGATTTTACGCATTGATTGATTCTCCAAATTTTAAACAACCCACTGAAATAATAATAAATAGAACGGACGGTTTGCTAGGGTCGGCCCGGGTTTAGGGGTAAATAACGGAAATGCGTTTTTTTCTCAAAAAACGGGAAAAATGTGGACGTGTAATAATTTTTGAGACTTTTCCCAGTTCTCGGGATGTGATTATTTTTACGCAAATGGCCAAAAATCCATATTATTTGGCTAACCCGTGTAAAAAAATGGGGACGCCTATTGCGTGCTGTGTAAAAATTATTTATTTTAGGGTCATGTGTATTGCGCTAGAACATCTGTTTGATTACGACGACTTCCGCAAGTTCCTGCAGGATTATTTCGAGGAACAGAAGAAGATGCGGGCCGTCTTTTCGCACCGATTCTTCGCGGCGAAAGCGGGATTCAGCAGTTCGTCCTATTGCCTTAACGTAATTCGCGGTCGTTTCAACCTCACGCCAAAGTCAATCGAGAAGATTGCGAAGGCGATGGATTTCGAACCGCTGCAGAAGGCCTACTTCGAAGCCCTGGTCCAGTATAACCAGGCGCACCAGGTCGATGAACGCGAAAACGCCTGGGAACAGATTGTCCATATCCGCAAACAGATAGAGTTTACGCACCTCACCAGCAAGGAACAGGATTATTTCGCCAAGTGGTATTATCCGGTAGTCCGCGAAGCTGCGGTGAACAGCAACTGGAACGGTGATTTCACCGTCCTTGCCCGTATTATTGACCCCCAGATTACGACGGATGAAGCCCGCGAAGCGGTGAAGAACCTCGAAGCCTGGGGACTCCTCCACAAGTTGGACGATGGCCGCTACGAGGCGACCTCCCAGATGGTGGATGCATCCGGCGTGGCGCCGATTGCCTTGCGCCAGATTCGCCGCGAATACATGCAGCACGCCATCGGTGCCGTGGAATCTAAACCGAAGAACGAACGTTTCGCCGCGTTTACGACGCTTGCCATGAGCGAGAAGTCCTACGACTACGCGGTAGAGGTTTTGGAAGAAGCCCGCAAGAAGATTATTGCCCGCGCTGCTAACGATCTTGATGTTGAACGTGTGTACGAGATGATGCTTGTTGCTTTCCCCATGAGCAAGAAAATGGAGAAGGAGGCTGAAAAATGAACTTTTGGAAAATGACAGTTTGTGCTTCGGCCCTCATTTCCGCCGGCATTCTCGGTTGTAGCGATTCGTCCCCGACAGAAGAAGTCGCGGGCGGTGTGACCGATATCGGCAACTCGCTTGCCTATTCTGGTTCTGTGGTAGACGCGGAAGGCTCTGTTGTCGCCTCGGCACGCGTGGTCGCCTATTACGACAGCTGGAACCAGGCTTCTATTCTCGATTCCGTCGTGACGACTACGGACGAAAACGGCAAGTTTGAAATCCAGGTGGACAGCGGTGTCTCGTTTGTCCTGTACGCTTCGCACGGCTCTGAATGTGGTTACGCCAAGTTCGATGCCCTGCAGAGCAAGCAGAAGATATCGATTGGCAACCGCAAGAATTTGACCAGTAGCGTCGAAGGCAAGTCCGACGGCTTTATGCGCGTCGTGGGTAACAATGCCAAGGCTCTGTTGCACGAAGACGGATCCTTTGAATTCCGCGAACTGCCTCCTGGCGATATTTCGCTCGTCTATGTCGAAGACGAAACGCCGACGGCCCGTCTGGACTTTACGACCACGGGTTCGGAACGCAAGCTCGACATCCCCGCTCTGGGAATGTGGAACGCCAACATGAACTGGCTTACCATTTCGGATCCGCGTTATTATACCGGCGCTGCGTTTGGCGGTATCAACGTGTTTGTACCCACGGGTATCAAGCTTCCGGAAGAACCGAAGGAGCCGGAAGATACGACCGATGTCGAACCGGCGGATACGAATTCGATTCGCCTCCATTTGGACGGTGATGCCGTGGTTCGTAATAACGACAATACGGTGGCTGATAGCGTGAATTACGTAGAAGGCATCTCGGGTAAGGGCATCGTGCTTGCTGCAGGCCAATACATTGACTTGGGCACCATCGATCCGTGTGCGGGAGACTTTACGATTTCGATATGGACGAACTGGAATGGTCTTACTGAATACTCTTACCAGACCGAGGGCTACCAGGCGAGTACATACCCGATGGGTGGATTCCAGGGCTACCAGGCTGGGACGAATCCGGTTGAAGGTGGCTATCAGGGCGTTACGTATCCGACATCGTTCTCGCCTTACCAGGTGCTCTTTGCGCAGCGCTCCTACTGGAGTGATTCGACGTCCAGGTTCCAGATGCAATATGATCCCACGTTGAAGGCGCTTACCGTGGTGAGCAATGGCTTGGATATGGCGACGGGACATGTATGGCTTGGTGGACTCACGACGAATACGTGGACGTTCCTGACGCTCAAGTATAAGGATGGGAAGCTGTTCTTCTACGTGAATGGCGAGCTCGCCAGCAACCCGATGGGCGTTGTCTTCGTTCCGAAGGAAGTGGCTGAACCGGTGCCCTTCCGCATTGGCGGGACGGAACTCTCTTACGATACCTGGAACGGGGCTATTGACGAAGTGACCATCGATATGTTCGCCCGCAGTGACGAATGGATCAAGGCGGAATACGAGAAGTTCGCGAAGTGACACGAATGAGTCCGCATCCAGGAAATTAAAAAAAAGAGCCTTGTCCGAAGACAAGGCTTAAATTTTTTCAGTAAGAGTGGAAACTACGGACTACTCGTACTTGATCACGCCGGCCGGGCAGGAATCAGCAGCGTCCTTGATTTCGCTTTCGTAAGCGGAGAAATCGACGCCTTCCTTCACCTGCATCTTTTCCGGAACGCTGAACACTGCGTCGCAAGTAGCTTCGCAAGCGCCGCAGGAGACGCATTCATCGCTGGATTCGTCGAGCCAAACTTTCGTGATAGCCATAAAATACCTCATTTAATTGGTTGATGTTATGGGTATAATATAATAAAAACATTGCCGCCGCGTTGAGTTTTTCTACATTTGTTGCCATAATTTTCACCTGTCTTTTTAGACAAAACTCGAGAGGAAATCACCGAGCGATGAAAAAAGTGGTTGTAAAAATTGGTGGCAGCTTGGCTATCGACGAAGCCAAACTCGCTGATTTTGTGTCGGCAGTCTCTACCCTTCCGGGCAACGGCTGTCAGGTGGCCGTGGTTCACGGTGGTGGCAAGGACATTAACGAGAATATCGCCTTGCTCAAGGAACAACCGACGTTTATCGACGGGCTGCGCGTGACGACGCCCGGTATCATGAAGATGGTGGAGATGACCCTCTCTGGCCATGTGAACAAGAAGCTTGTTCGCATGCTGCTCACCAATGGCTGCAACGCCATCGGCATTTCCGGCGTGGACGGCAACCTGTTCAAGGTCGAAAAGAAGCAGGGCAAGGTGGACCTTGGCCTGGTGGGCGAAATCAAGCAGGTGAACCCGAAGATTATCGAAGATTTGTTCAACGCCGGCTGGACTCCGGTGGTAAGCCCCATCTCGATTGGGGATGGCATGAGCTGGAACGTGAATGCCGACACCGCCGCTTCTGAACTGGCTGTGGCACTCGAGGCCGACCAGTTCGTGCTGGTGAGCGACGTGCCGGGCGTGATGGACGAAAACAAGAATGTGATTCCCGAACTGAGCGAGGCGGACGCCGAAAAGCTGATCGAAGCTGGCGTCATCTCCGGCGGTATGATTCCCAAAGTCCGCGAGAGTTTCAAGTCGATCCGACGAGGACTCAAGAGCATCCACATCGTGGGTTGGAAGGACGCGGAACACTTTGGTAAACAAATTAATGGAGATTTAAACTATGGCACAATCTTGCGCTAACCTCTTGGAACAGGACAAACAGATTATCGCTCCGCTCTATGGCAAGGCGGACATCAACTTCGTGAAGGGCGAAGGCTCTTACCTCTTTGACGACCAGGGCAACAAGTACCTGGACTTCGTGGCGGGTATCGCCGTGAATGCGCTTGGCCACCAGAACCAGGCCATCAAGGATGCGGTGGTGGATCAGATGAACCACTTCAACCACGTGAGCAACCTCTACCCGAACTACCCGCAAATCAATCTCGGCAAGTTCTTGCTCGAAGTCACCAAGTTCGACAAGGTGTTCTTCTGCAACTCGGGTACCGAAGCGAACGAAGGCTGCATCAAGTTTGCACGTAAGTATTTCAACCGGAAGGGCGAAGCCAACAGGCAGAAGATCATCACCTTCGTGAACAGCTTCCACGGAAGAACGTACGCCGCGCTTTCTGCAACGGGCCAGCCGGCTATCCGCGAAGGCTTCGGCTCCATGCCGGGTGACTTCGTTCATGTGACTTGGAACGACTGCGAAGCGCTCAAGAAGGAAGTCAACAAGGACACTTGCGCGATCATGCTCGAAAGCCTCGCTGCCGAAGGTGGCGTGATGACGCTCTCTGCCGAGATGGTCGAAACCATCAACAGCTTGCAGAAAGAATTCGGCTGCCTCGTCATCGTCGACGAAGTGCAGGCAGGCGTGGGCCGTTTGGGAACCTTCCTCGGTTTCGAAAAGTATGGCCTGAATCCGGACCTCGTGTCGCTTGCGAAGGGCATCGGTGGCGGTCTCCCGCTCGGTGCGGTTCTGCTGCGCCAGAAGGTGGCCGACCAGCTCAAGGCTGGCGACCACGGTACGACTTTTGGCGGTAACCCGATTGCATGCGCTGCAGGTCTCGCTGTGGTAAAGCAGATTCCGGGACTGTTGAAGAATGTCGCCGAACGTTCCGCCCAGATCAAGGCGGGCCTCAAGGCTCTCGTCGAGAAGTATGACTTCGCCAAGGAAATCCGCGGTGAAGGCTTGATTCTCGGTGTCGCCTTGGCCGAAGAAATGCCGGTGAACAACATCATCGCCGCCGCCCGCGACGAAAAGCTGATGGTCTTGAGCGCCAAGGGCAACGTGCTGAGACTCCTCCCGCCGCTGAACGTGAGTGCTGCGGAAGTGGACGAAGCCCTCGAAAAGCTCGCTGCAGCTTTCGCAAAGGCTCCGAAGGCTGCGAAGTAATTCAAGACAATTAAAAGACTAAAAAAGAAATCTCCGCCTTTAGCGGAGATTTCTTTTATCTAGTTTAGAACCTTGATTTAGTCCTTGAGGCAACGTACGTTGCAGCTCAAGTTTTGCGCCTGCTCGCGCGCAGAGAAGTTCATAGAGTCATCGCGGCGGAGCGTATAGATGTACGAGGTGCTATCCGTATGGTCCTGGCTGCAATAGAGGGCGGTACGGAGCCAGCCGGTGTAGCTACCCTTGAGGGACCTGCTTCCAAGCATGAATGCCGAGAAACCGACAAGGTCGTCTCCACGTTCGGCTCCGTCGCTATGTTCCAAGGCATCTTTTGAAGCGAAGATGGCGATTGCGGTTTTCTTTGCGAACCAGGGTTGGGCAAACTCAACAAGTTCGTCCCATTCCTTGTTGGTGGGAATATGGAAACCTTTGGGGCAAACATCTTTCTTTGCGTTTGCTCCGAGGATTTCGTCCCACTTGTAAAAGCGTCCGTACTTTTCGCAATATCTGGCGCTGTCTTCGGGGCACCAGCTGGAATCAATCGCATAGTTCATGTTCTGCGCTATCCAGACTTGATTGCCGATGCCGATGGTCCTGTAGACGGCGCTGTCGCGAGCGTCTGTAATGGTGCCGATAATCAGGGAATCGGTCGCGTATTTCCAGATGTAGCCATTGCAATTGTACATGGAGTTCTGGTACTTGAAATAGCCCTTGTTTTCTTCGTTGCAGCCGTGGCCCATGGCCAGGTCGAAGTCGTTTGCGTAGGTCATTTGCCCGTGATAGCAGTAGAAGTTAATAGTGCTGTCGATGATTCCCTTGCGGAAGGATTCTTTTTCGTCACAGGGGAGCAATGACTCTTCTTTCTTCAGCAGGGCCTTCTTTTTTTCGGGGGTCATCGATTTTGTGGAATCGCTGATAAGCCAGTTCTCTTTGCAGGCGGTTGTATCGGCATCACCCCAGGCTTTTCCGTTGCAGTAGTAGCATTTGTCTCCGCTTTTGCCGTAGCTCCCCTTCGTTTCTTGAACACAGGCGAACTTGAGGCCCCGTTCGATGTTGTCGGCAACGTGCCATTCGGACGATTCCCAGTAGTAGTATTTGTCGCTGCAATAGGCCCCCTTGGTCAAGTGCCCTGCAACTGTATCGCCAACAGAGGAATTCAGTGTAATCTTGTCGAATATGGAGCAATCCCCTTGCTTCCATCGAGTGGAGTCGCAGTAATAAACAACCTTGGCATTGTAGGCGACGCTCTTGATTTCGTTGTAGTTCTTGGAGGAACATTCACCGAGCTGGAGTTTCTGTTTCCAAATACGGTCGAGGTATTTTTTGACGTTTGTAGTGCCGACCTTGTATTTGTATTTTGTGGAGTATTCCTTCATCTTGAAGCATTCTTCGTCATGGCTTATGAGGTTGGCGAAGCTCCAAGAGACTCCCATTGTCGAATCGTTCAGCATGCCGCTGACGAGTACCGAATCGAAATCCTTGTTGTATAAGAATCCTTCGGCAAGAACGGTTGCGCCCAAGAGGTAGTTGTTGCCGCTCTGTTTTGTCACCAGATTCATCTGGTTGAATACTTCGTCCAGGGTGTCGAGCATCAACAGGTCGGCGATTGCGGATTGCGAGGCGGCCATGGCGGAATCGAACGATATTCCCTTGCCGCGGTAGAAGGTGAGTTGCTTTGCCTGCATGTGCGTCAGGACGTTCAGATCGATGGCGGTTCCCTTGCGGACGTCTGCGTAAGCTTCTACGGAACCCTTGAATGCGTTCTGGTTGAAATCGGATTCGAAGCAAACGGAATTGAATTTGCCCTTGGCTTCAAGGTGTACATAGGGCTGGGTCAACTTGACGTTGTTGATTTCGTAGGCTCCCGAGGAATCGGTAATGATTCCGACAAAGAGGTTGCCTGTTTCTTTCAGGTTGCTGTCCAGTTCGCTCAGGACGATTTCGTTTCCGACGTACATCTGGCCGCGATTGACGAACCCCTTAATGGAATGGATGGAATCGAGGGAGAAAGAAGACGTGTCCGCAGTGGAATCTGCGGTGGAATCGGCTGCAGTTTCGGGCTCTAGAGGTTCCAGGACGTAATCTTTTTCGGCCTGGCTATCGCTACAGGAACATAGGAACAGGCTTGCCGTGGCGAACGTGGCGAGAGTGAAAGAAATTTTATTGAAAATACGGGTCGCGATCATCGCTTGCGAACTCCTTTATGAATAACCCAACCTTAATTATAGAAAAAACGCAGAATCAATGTTGATGAGTTTCCCTGTAAAAAAAAGAAGCCCTTCCTCGTTGTATACAAGGAAGGGTTCTTGAAATCGTTTTGTTTGTAAAGCCGGTGTTTTTACGGCTTGATTGTCGGAGCCTGGCGCGCTACCGGAGCGAGCTGCCCGTGTTTGCGGAACAGGTGCTTCACAAGAGTGCCGAAACCGCGGAATACGCGGTAGCGTTCGCGCGGGTTCTTGATGGCCATGATTCCCTGACGCAAGATGTAGCTGGGGCGCAGGTAGAATTCGCGACGAGCCTTGTCACAGAAGTCCACAAGTGCCTGGCTGGTGAGCTCGCCACGCTGGATGGTGGTGCGGTGGAAGCCGTCCTTGTCGAGCGTACGCCATGATGGGGTAGAACTGCGCCGTGTTGGGGTTCAACTTCTTGGCGTAGTCAAGCGTCATGCGGAGCGTTTCCGGCGTGTCGCCCGGGTTACCCACCATAAAGCAGCCGTGTACCAGGAGTCCTGCCTTGCGGGCATTCTTCGTGAACTCGATGGCCTTGTCGGTGTTCTTCACGCCCTTGTGGATGTTCTCGAGCACCACGGGGCTTGCGCTTTCAAAGCCTACGCACATTTCGCGGCCGCCGGCCTTTTTCATGAGCTTGAGCAAATCGAGCGGGACATCGGCGCGGGCGTTGCAGCTCCACGTAATCTTGAGACCACGTTCCAAGATCAGGTTGCAGATTTCGCGCACGTGCTCGTGGCTTGCGGTAAACGTATCGTCTTCGAAGAACACTTCACCGAGGTCCTCGAAGTTTTCCTTGATGTACTGCAGTTCATCGACCACGTCCTTCGGCGTGCGGCGGCGGAACTTGTGACCGTTCAGCGTCTGCGGAATCACGCAGTAGCTGCAGCGGTTCGGGCAACCACGACCCGAGAGAATCACGATCAACGGGTTGAGGTTTGCGCCGTAGAAATACTTCTTGTAGCAGCTGTAGAGGTGCTTGCGGTAGACCTTCGACACCCACGGGAGTTCGTCGAGGTTCTCGATCTTCGGGCCTTCGGGCTGGAAATCGGTCGTGCCGTCTTCCTTGCGGAAGGCAAGGCCCGCGATGCTTGCAATATCTTTGATGTCGCCGCGCAGGTAGCGTACGAGGTTCCTCGCGGTGTAGCCCATGATGGCGACCTTCGTGCGCGGCAGTTCGTGCTTGATGGCGTGCACGACGTTGAGGTCGTTCAAGATACTCGGCGTACTCGTACTGCAGACGACCAGTGCCGGGTCAAACTTCTTGATGCCGTCGAGTGTCTGCGCGAGGTTCAGTTCCATGGCGGGGCTGTCGATGAGCTGTATCTCGTTGTCGTCGGCTTCGACAGTGCCGGCGGCATAACTCAGGAACATGGGCCAATAAAGTGTAGAAGATTTGGTCACGCACGGACTGCGCGACTCACGACTGAACATCGGATGGAACGGCGGATTTAAGAAAGTAATACGCATGACGCACCACAAAATACATATTCTACAACGATAAAGCTACATTTGTAAGCGATGAAAAAGTTTTTTTCTGTGCTATTTGGGCTTTGTTCTGTTGTAACGGTCGCAACCGCGGCCCCGCAAGCGTCTTCGCTAGATACAATCCGTACCGAATTCGATGATGGAACGCTTTCTCGCCTCTATACGGTCCAAAAAGGCACGGATATCCGTGAAGGAATGTCGGTGACGTACCACCCGAACGGGAAGGTCGCTATCGAGGCTCCGTACAAGGCCGGCAAGCTCGATGGCGTGTTCAAGAGCTATTACGAAAACGGCAATCTCTGGCAGACCGTCGGTTACAAGGACGGGGTTGAGAACGGCATCAGCACTACGTTTTTCGAGAACGGCAAAAAGCAGTCGCAGGAAGTCTACAAGAACGGCATCCTCGACGGCATGAACGAAGAATGGGACGAACGCGGCCTGATTCGCCGCAAGCTCCCTTACGAGAACGGACAGATCCACGGCAAGGCGCAGGTATACGATGACCTGGGTGCCTTGAAAGAAGAGATGACGTTCGTGCGCGGGCTACGCCACGGAGTGTACCGCCGCTACAACAGGGGCGTGAAGGTCCTGGAAGCGACGTTCGAAGCCAATCGCTGTATCAAGAACTGCGACTTCTAGTTTTTCTTGCGGGGCTTTACCGCGTTCCACACCATGTAGGCGATAAAGAGTACGCCCGCCGCGAGTAGCGCGATGGCGAGTTCGGAATTGTACTTCTCGATAAGGTCCTTCTGCCCGTGGGCGAGGTAGCCCAAGAAGGCGAGGACGCAGTTCCAGATCGTGGCACCGAGGAATGTGTACAAAGTAAACGGAAAGATCTTCATCTTGGAAAGTCCCGCCGGAATGGAAATCAGCTGGCGGATGACCGTGATGAGCCTACCTACGAAGGTCGATACAGAACCGTGTTCACGGAAGTAGTCTTCGGCTTTCTGGACCTTCGAAATGTCGAGCAGCAAGAAGTGGCCGAGGCGGCTGTCTGCAAACTTGTAGATGATCGGCCTGCCGAGAAAGCGGGCGAGGTAGTAGTTGATAAAAGCCCCGATGAGCGCGCCTGCACTGCCCGCACAGACAATCAGGACGATGTTCAAGTCCGAACCGGGCTGCATGGCCTGGTACGCCGCCGGAGGAATGACGAGCTCGGACGGGAAGGGAATGAACGAACTCTCGACCGCCATCAGCAGTGCGATGGTCCAGTAGTTGAGGTTGCTGTTGTACCAGTCGATAATCTGGGTGTAGATAGACGGACTATCCGCATCGCCAGCGAACGCTACGCTAGCGAAGAGGAGTACGGGGATAAGGAATTTCATTATCTCTTTTTACCCTTGGCCTTTTTCTTGGCCGGGGCCTTCTTGGCCTTCTTGGACGCCTTGCCCTTCTTCTTGGCCGGAGCCTCTTCTTCAGGTTCTACCTCCGGTTCCGGTTCAACGTATTCCGGAGCCTGGTATTCCATGGCAGAAGGTTCTTCATTGCTGGCGCCCTTGAGAGCCCTCTTGGCTTCTTCGACGTACTTGCCGTTGGGGAAGCGCTTCAGGTAAATCTCGTAGTCCTTCATGCGGTTGCCGCTCTTGACCAATTCGAAGATGCCGGCTTCCGCTTCGTCGCGGAACGCACCGTCCGGATTGTCGTTCAAGTAGGTCAGGTAAGCCTTGAAGGTGTTCTGGGCCTGAATTTCACGGAACTTGTGGTATTCGCTCAGGTTCTTGAGCTTGGCTTCGACTTCGCCGCGGCGCGGAGAGTCAGGATAGTACTCGAGGTACATCTCCAGCATTTCCGGATCGTTGCTCGCCATGACCTGGTCGAAGCGGGAATCTTCCTGGCGAACCTGGTATTCCTTCAACTGGACCTTGCCGCTGTCGAGGGTGGAGTAGAGCTGTTCCTTCGTAGCGAGGTCTGCCGGGTGGCAGAAGGCGAGGAAGCTTTCAAGCACGTCGTTGAACTGCGACCTCGTGTAGGCGCCCGTCATGTCGGGCAGGTTGCCGTCGTCGTCGAGGAAGAAGCGGTAGTCACGTTCGATGGCCATGCAGTCCCAATCGCTGAGCGTGTCCTTGACTTCGCTGTTCTTGCGGAGGACATCGTCGCGGTCGTGGAGCTTGTAGCGCATACGGCGGTCACGGCGGCTTTCGCGGCCGAAGTCCAGGCTGAATTCAAGACCGACGCGGACCGGGTACTTGTAATGGATCTTGTCGAATTCGATTCCGGAGTATGCCGGCGGGAATTCGTCGTTGGCAACCTTGGACTTGTTGGAAGCCTTGATGTCTTCGTAGGGGAGGAAGTCCCTGCGGACGTTGATGCCGACCTTGAGGTCCACATCCTGGAAGACTTCGGTAATGCGGTATTCCAGGGCGCCCGAGACGAATGCCGTGGGGCTAGACGTCGTGACGTCGCGCTGGGAACCGTTGTTGTCGTTCGTAAAGGTGAAGAACTGGAAGCCGTAGCCACCGAGGACGCGGAGGTCGAAGTCCCCGCCAATGTTAAAGGTAAGACCGCCGAGCACGGACGGAGCGTAGGAACGGTAGCTCAGGCTCTGGCCGCTGGCTTCTTGCTTGTCGCCGTTCATGCCTTCGAACTTGTAGTAGTCGTCGGCGAGGATTTCGCCGAAGCCTTCGGCGTTAAAGTTGAGGATAAAGGTGTTGACTTCGACACCCAGCCAGAAGGTCAGCGGGATGTCTGCCTTCCAGGCAGGCGTGATGAGCGGGCTCCAGAGGAAGCCGAAAGAGAGAGGGACGCTGAACAGTTCCTTCTCGATGTCCTTCTTTACAAGGAACTGGGGGTCTGAATCTTCAAAAACTAGGATTGTAGGTTCGGCCTGCAAATACAATTGCATTCGCCAGTTGGAACGCTCGAAGTCGGCGGCCATGGCTACAACGGAAAAAAGCAAGAGAGATATTATAAGTCTACGCATCGTTCAAAATTTAGCTTTTCTTTACAAAACTAGGTGGGGGATAGGCAAAAAAAAGCCTTTTTTAGGGGGATTTCCCTAAAAAGGCGGGCTTTAGAAGCTTAAAAACAGGCCAAAACCGAACATCAGGACGCCGGCTCCGGCCAAGGAGGCGCCGATGACCATTTTTCGGTCGCCGGAATCGACCAGGTCCTTGTTCTTGTCGATTTTCTTCTGGTAATTCGCTCCGTTGACGGAGGCGGGCATATTGAGCTCGTCCTTGATGTCCTTGGCCTCGTCATAATCCTTGTTGGCCAGGTAGAAGAAGAGCACGCTTGCGATAACGGGGGCGATGGCGCTCGCCATAATGGCGTGGCCAACCTTGGTCATCTTCCTGTCATGCAGCCATTGTTCCTGCTTGGCGATTTCATCGTAGTTGTCGAGGCGTTCCATGTCGACGTTGAGAAGGATCTCGTTTACCGGCGCTGCGTAGAAAGAAACGACGGTATCCTTGTAGCCGATGCGGCGCAGCGTGATGCTTGCCATGCCGGGTTCTGTCAAGAGGAACTTGGTCGGAGTCGTGCCGATGGATTCGCTCTTCTTGGTGATGGTTTCTTTCCCGGGGAAGATTTCGGCGTCGGACGGAGTCGTGATGACGTGGACTTCGGGAGAAATCGGCTTGAGCTTAAGCGCGATTTTGGCCGTGTCTCCCGGAATCGGGCGGACGATGCTCTGGGCGCCCCACAGCTGCGATTCGACGTTCCAGTAGGCGTTGAGCTCGATTTTCCCGGTATCGGTTACGGCGAAGGTGCAGGGCGTTCTGCAGATGGCCGCCTTTTCGGGACGCGAAACCATGGCGCCGTCGGGGTCGGAGTCGATGAAGATATAGCTAGTCGAAGACTTTTTTTCTGGAACGGGGATGTTCTTCGCTTTCTGAATCAGTTTGTGCAGACGGTTGTCCTTGATGGCTTCGCTCAATGCGGATGCCCTGGACAGCGTCAACTGCGCCTTGTGCATTTCAGGGAGGCTGTCCTTGAAAATGGCGCGCGTGAGTTCAAGCGTCACGCTGTCGGCCTTGGGGCCGCTCATCAACTTGCAAAGGTAGATGGTGCTCGCCCCCGATGCCGACAAGGAGTTCCTGACGCAGATATCGTCGTGGCATTCGGTAAAGGTCGAACGCTTCACCACTTCCAGCGTTTCCCCTTCTTCGGTCAACAGCCTGGTCGTGAGGCCTGTCAGCGGAATCTGGTAAATGCTGTCGTTGGAATTCATTTCGTACGAAACGAGGACTACCGGGGAAGAAAGCGGGATGGTCTGTAGTACCGGTTCTGCGGCGGCGCTGTCTGCCGTAGTCGAATCAGGAACCGCGTTTGCGGAATCGGTTGCAGCGACGGTGTTGTTGGTCGCAAGGGTGTCGAGAATCAAATCTTTTCCGGATTCGTCCTTGATACTCTTGAACTTATCCTTGTGAATGCGGATGACCGTAAACTGGTTCTGGATGTAACCGCCCAGCTGTACGGTGTCGTTTTCGATGCCGAGGAACTGGGCGCGTTGCTTTGTTCCCGAAACGAGCTCGACATTGACGGTGACGCCCTGCTCCTCGGAGTAGGCGAAGGCTGCAAGAAAAATTGCAAGTGCTGCGATGACCTTTTTCATAAGCGACCTAGAATGAGAAAATAATTCCTGTTGTCAGTACGATTCCGCCAAGGATGAGTCCCATTTTGGTGATGTTCTTGGCTTTGTCGGCGTTGTCTCGGTAATCCTTGAACTTGTCGTAGGCTTTTTGGTATTCTGCGCCTTCCTGGAAAAGCGCCTTTTTGAGCTTGTCCTTTTTCTTGTCGGCTTGCTCGATGTTGTAGTGGGCGATGGCGGCGGCAATGCCACTCACGGTAAAGGGAACGATGGAGGCAATCAAAAGGCGGTGGCCGATTTTACGGCGGCCGCGCCGTGCGATATCGCTATACTGTTCGTCGGTTTTCTTGTCGTCGTAATTGGGGCGGAGGGCGACAATCAGGAATGAGGTGTCTTTTTGCGAAAGCGTTACGTTGATGGTCGTGTCCGCATATTCGGGGCGGAAGATGGAAACCATGATGCTGGATTCCCCTGCAGGGACCGGGATGAATCCCGGCATCTTGTAATCTGGTTCCTTGTAATGCTTGGGCTTGATGTTGTTGACGTAGACGTCCACGTGCGATGGGTTCGTCGAAATATGCAGGTATTTCGTGGACGCCACGGCGGAATCGGCAACGGCACTGACGGTGGAATCGGTTCCAGCCAAGGTGAAACCGTAGAACAAGAACACTAAACAAAACGCTTGGATAAGGCGACGCATCAGTCACCTCCTTCGTTGGCATAGGGGCCAGAAACTAGGGTGCTGTCACCGTAACTGGTCAGTTTCCAATAAACGTTGGCCGAGGAATTCTTGGCGTTGTCCTGGACAGAAACCTTGACATAGCTGTAGTTGAAAATGTTGGGCCGCTTGAAACTGATGATGGAATTGTTGATGCTTGTTTCGAGGGTGTCCGAGCCGCTAGTCACGACAATGTGGTTGATATTGATGCCCGATCCCCTATCGATGGCAAAGAACGAAATGTTTTTATCGAACATGGTTTCCGTCGGTTCTACGCGCGGCGGCGTGTCATCGGTAAAGAACAGCGTGTCCAAGGAGTACTGCGCGGCAGTGGTAATGTCGATGACGATGGAATCGGCCTTGTACTCATGTTGATTATTTTCGGTGGCGAAAATGCGGAGGCCAGTCTGCGGGAGGACCTTCATGACAATGCTCGATTCGTTTTGGGAATTCGTGTAGGTACCGATGGTTTCTCCGGCGGCATTGACCAGCGTGATTGTCGCTTCAACGGATTCAAAATCCCAGAGTCCTTGATACGAAACGGGAAGGATAATCTTGGCAGAATCGCTTTTGGAGAACTTGGTCGTGAATTTGTAAATGGGGGTCGAATCAACTTCGGAAAAATAGGTGCCGCTGTAGTTCGTCGCGACAACACCCCAGTAGATCGTCGCCGCGGAATCGTCGGGGAGGTCATCTGCAATGGGGCCCAGGACGTGGGCCGGTTCGTCACACCAACCCCGCGTTTGCGGGTGCTTCCAGACATCTTCCTCGCGGTACGACATGTAGATGATGCAAGTGGAAGATTCCCATTCGTCTACACCGGAAACATCCCAGAGGAGGTCGACTCCGTCTTCGGAAATGGGGTCGACGAGGTTGTAGCCGTCCGGAGGGAACACGAGGTTTGCCGCAATCGGGGTGTTGACGTAGACATCCAGGTTTTCCGTGATGGTGTCGTTCAGCTTGTCGATGGATTTCAGGGTGACCTTCTTGAGCCCCGGTTCCGAGAAGGAATAACGGAAGGAATTGAGGTTGAAGTATTCCCCGTTGACATCCCATATCTTTTGGGTGATGTAATCGTCGTAGATGTCCGGGCTTATGTAGCGGTCATTGACGATATAGGAGGCCCAGAATTTGACGACCTGGTCGGTTTCAAGGTAGATGGGGTGTGGCTGGTAGCCAATGGTGTACGGGTCCCCGACGAAACGTTCCGGGACGATAAAAATCTCTTGCCTGATGGAGCCGACTTCATCTTTGTTGAAAAGCGCATCGTCTCCGCAACCGCCGAGGATTGCAGAAAGGAAGAGAACGGGTGCGAAATGTCGGATAATCTTATTCATTTGCGCGCCTTTCTACAAATATTCGGAGGACAGTCCACTGCTTCCATTTGGTAATCCCGTTTTTATAGCGGATGCCGCTACGGACGATGTTGGAAGACAGGGGGAAAGCACTGAAGGTTACTTTAAAGGAATGATAGCTGCTGTCGGCGTGGAAGGCCGATGGCTGGTCATTGGTATAAATGTCGTAAAAGAACGAGTCCGGTTCAAAGCCGTAGGGGTTCGTATCCTTGATGAACAGTTCGAGAATTTCGTTCTTGTAGAGCATCGTATCGCTGTTGCATTCGAACCATTCCTCGGTGGGGGTAATGTAGAAGGCTTTTTTCCCCGTGTTGCTGCTCAGGTCGACGCCGGTGATGGTCAATATGCGGAAAATGGTCGATTTCGAAGCGTCCGCCAGGGGAACGGCCAAGGTGTCGTTCTTTAGGGTGACGCCATCGGTAATCGCCTTGCCGTCAAAGGAAATATTTATATCGTCGAGGTCGAGGCTGTCTCCATTGTCCTTGACGATGAAGTATAGCGTGTCGGCAAGGGACAAGGTGTCTTGGGCGGGAATGGAAACAATCGTTGGAGGGAAGACGTCATTCAGGTATAGGGTGGGGATGTTGTAGACTTCTGCCGGGCGCAGTTGGATGACTGCGGTATCGGGTTGGAAATCGCTGAAATTAAGAGCTTTGGCTACGACGCGGTAATCTCCGGGGGGCAAGGGCTTTTTCTGGAAAGAAATCATGCTGTTGCTTGCACCGCTGATGGTGTCGATCGCAATGGCCTCGCCGTTCGAATCAATGACGGTTACCGAAATGTCCATCATTTTGGAAGTTTTCTTGCTGCCAAAACCCGAGGTCTTGATGGACCCGATAATGCCGGCTTCGTTGTCGACGCCCTCTGTATAGAAGGAACCGTTTATGGTCTTTGCGGATTGCATGCCGATTTCGTTATAGGCGGTAACCTGCCAGGAATAGCTTTCCAGCGGATTGAGCGGCAAACGGTAAACCAGGTGGGCGTCATCCAGGATGGTGTCGAGGATCGTTTCCTTGTCGGTAGCCAAAAGCGTGAAATGGTAATGCAGTTTATAGATGAAATCGGGATCGTAGGCATTCCATGCGAAAGAGATGCCTTTTTCGGGAGGAATCCTTTGCGTATTCGGAAGGGGAATAATCAGGTTTTCATCCAGGACGGGCGGATTTCCCACCCACAGCTGCAGCGTGTCGGAGAGGGTGTCCCCGAAGTTGTCGACAAGGATAAAGGCGACGGTGTGGCGCCCGGGCTTGGGAATGCAACTGCGGAAGCTGAATTCGTACGCCCAAGTTTCTCCGTCAAGCGTCCAGTAGGATTCCCGCATGCGGATGGACCTGGAGGGCGTGATTTCGGCCATGAAGGCTACCGTATCGTAGGGATAGATGGAAGCCGTTTTGCCCTGTTTGGTGGTGGTGTCGTGTTCTAGGGAAAGGCTCGCCGCGATGGAAATGGGCGTGCTATCCGACTCGTCATAGAGGAAGTCGTCGCTGTTGGTACAGGCGATAAACAAGAGGGCGAACAATACGGGGAAAAATGCTATCCTGAAGGTCATGGCAAACTTCCTAGCGTATCGATGATGAAGAATTTTTGCGGGGCGATGGAATCGCGGTCGCCATAGGAATCCGTAACCACCACATAGGTGGAATGTTCTCCCGGTTCAAGTCCCGATTGCCGGATGTCGGTCAAGGGGCCGAGTTCAAAGCGGTTCTTGTCGATGACGAGCGTATAGCGGAGTTCGTCTCCATAGGAAATGTCGTCGTCGTAGGCGTTCCACTTGAACAGGAAAGCCGTTTCGAAATGCCCGTAGAGGGTGTCCCCGGCGGCGGGAGAGGTTATGGAAAGCATGCGTGGCGGCGTATTCAAGATAATCTTGAACGAGATGGACCTTTCGCTGCCCAGCGGGTCGTAGATTTTCAGCTGTGTGGGGATTTTATCCTTTGATGAAAGCGCCTTGATGGTGTAGGATTTTCCCTTGCCGAGCAGTTTGGTATTGTTGTACCACTCAAACGAAAGCTCATCGCGGTACTGCCTGGGGTGAACGCTTACCTTCAGCGTTGCGGAATCCATAGGCGAAATTTTCAAAACGGAGGAATCGCTGACCCCTTTCTGCTTTACATAGACGCTGATATTGTCAATTTCGGGAGGGGCGCCCGGTTCATCCGGAAGCTCGAGACACCCGTAGAAAGATAGGGCGGCAAAGATCAAGACGGCGGCCTTGAGCTTGCTAAAACGGGTTCTGCCATGTTGCGGAATCAAATCCATATAGGTAAAATGTAACTATATTCTTTGGTATGAGTGCAGAAAATCTTGAATATAAAAACGCAATGGACCGTCTGGAGGCCATTTTGGAGCGAATTGACAACTCCGAAATGGGTATAGACGAGTTGGCCGGGCAGGTAGAAGAAGCGACAAGTTTGTTGAAAAAATGCAGACAGATTCTGGTCGCGACAGAGAAAAACGTGCAGGAAGCGCTCGATAGCCTGGAAGGCGAAGCGGATGCCTAGTAACGTTCCCGCCATCGAGGTGGACGGGCTGACGGTCCGGTTCCCCGTTCGCGGGGGTGTCCTTGGCAAGGTGAAGGACTATTTTACTGCCGTGGACGGCGTGTCCTTTGCCCTGCAGCAAGGCGAAATCCTGAGCGTCGTCGGCGAGTCCGGCTGCGGCAAGTCTACATTGGCGAAATCGCTGGTCGGGCTTGTTCCCAGGGCTTCGGGCGTTTTTAAGTTATTCGGGAAGACGGTGAACGGCGGCATGGCCGGCCCGTCGCGGGTCTGTGACCTCGTGCAGATGGTCTTCCAGGACCCGTTCAGCAGTTTGAACCCGCGCCAGACGGTGACGGAAATCTTGACGGCGCCGCTGGTAGCGCGCGGCGTCCCGTTTGCCGATGCCGAAAAACGCGCGCTCGAACTTTTGGAGCGCGTTTCCATGCCCGCCGGTTCACTCCAAAAGTTCCCCCACGAGTTCTCGGGGGGCCAGCGGCAGCGCCTCTGCATCGCGCGGAGCCTGATGGTCAGTCCGAAGGTGCTGCTCTGCGACGAAGTCACGAGCGCGCTCGACGTATCGGTACAGGCGCAAATCCTCCACTTGCTGGATGGACTGCGCAACGACCTCGGCCTTAGCATCCTGTTCATCAGCCACGACATGCAGGTCGTGCGCGCCCTGAGCGACAAGGTGCTCGTGATGTATTTCGGCAAGGTTGTCGAAACCGGTAACGCGGACGAAGTATTGACTTGCCCGCAGCACGATTATACAAAAAAATTATTGGCGAGTGTCCCCGTCGTAAAACGGTTCGCCTAACGGCCTATTTGGACCGCTTGCACTTGATCCCGATGGTCTTGACCAGTCCATCCTGGCTGGAGTTGAACTTGTCGTAGCTGAATTCTTCCACATAGGCTGCCTTGCAGTCGAAGAACCTCTCTTCGTACACGGGCTTCATGTCGCTGGAATAGTGGACGATACTCATGTGGAAATGGCCCAGGTATTCGTTCTTGATGCACGTGGTGATGAGGTAATCTTCGAATTCGTCAAACGAAATCTCGACGACGGAAAAAACGTCGCTCGTATCTTCTTTTAAGAACCGGACCTTGCGCACCCTGAGGGAAAGCGATTCCGCTAGTTCCTTGAATTTTTCCTCTTTGTTCGCGGGAACATTTTCGAAGAAAAACTTGACATTGAACAGGTACGATTTCGCCAGTTCGGGAAGGTCTTGTCTGTGAGAGAATTCCATGGGATTACCCTTTCGTTTCCCATTAATTTATTCAATTCTCAGACAAATGTCATTCCGGTGCTTAGTTTGCACCTGCCATATTGGCTAGGGCGTCTTCCATGAACTTGCCCAAAAGCTTGGAGGTGGCTTCGGCCATGGCCCGCGGTTCGCGCTTGTCCATGGGTTCCTTGCCTTCGTAGCGCTTTTCGAAAAGCGCCTCGTTGCTGTCGACCTTGCGGAACGAAATCTCGATGGCGAGCCTTGCGGACTGCGAGCTGCCTTCGTCGACTTCTTCGATGGCGGAGATGTTTCCGGAAATCTCGAAGGCGGGCTTGGAATTGCCCTTGATTTCAACGGATTCGAAGAGGCCGCTCTTGACGGCGTACTCGGCGACGACCTGCGTAATCATGTGGTCGGGGCGGCTTGCCCAGAGGTCGAGGTCGTAGAACATGAAGTCGTAGGCGGATTCGCGGTAAACGATGTTCGCCTTTTGGTAGGCGGGGTCGACCGTGAACTTGCGGACTTGTACCTTGCCCTTGGCATTGCCGCTAGGCATAGAGATGTCTTCGACGGCGAGCATGTAGTAGCGGCTCGGCTCAGACGTGGAACCGCCGAAGCAGGCGGTCAGGGTAAGGGCGGCAAGAAGGATAGTCGCGGACGTGAGAATCTTGGTAAATATTCGCATGGTTCCTCCTTATTTGCGGCGCGTCTTCGCGGGCTCGCGGATGAGGGCGGACGGATTGTTCTTGATCTTCTGGCTGAATTCCTCGAGGTTCTCGAGGACGTTGTTCAGCTCGACGATGGCTTCGCCGACCTGGTCTTCGTTCTTGTAGACCATCTGGTCGAGACGCTTGGAAAGCTGGTTGATGGAGGCCATGGCCTCGGTGAGGTTGTCGTTTAAGCTCTTGGTATCGAGCGCCTCGAGCTTTTCTTTTACGATGTCGAGGTTCTCGCTTGCCTTGGAGGCAATCTTCGCGTTCTCGATTTCGGACATCACGCTGTGGATGGATTCCGCGGACTTGGAGATGCTCTCGATGGGCTTGGAGAGGTCCTGCGTGATGCGCTTCAAGTTGTTGGTCACGGCTTCGAAATTCTGGATAGCATGGCTCAGGTGTTCGGCGTTCTCGCTCGAGAGGATGGCGTTCAGGTTGATGAGCACGGAATCGGCGTGGCTTGCGATGTTGCTTGCCTGGTTCGCAATCTGGTCGAAACTGGATTTTTCGGCCGGCACAAAACCGCCTTCGGGGACGTTCGGCTCCGAGAAGGTTCCGCCCGAGAGGATGACCTGCTTTTCGCCGGTGAGGTTCATGCCCGCCGTCATGCCGGCGCGCGTGCCCTGCTTGATGGGAGTGCCGTGATGGACCTTGAATGCGACTACGACTTCGTTCAGGTTTTCTTCGTGGATGGTAATCTGCGTTACGCTACCCACGTCGATACCGTTCAGCTTGACCTTGGCGTCTACGAAGAGCCCGTTGACCGAGGTGTCGAAGATGGTATAGTAGTTGTCGTACTGCTCGCTCAGGTAACGCTTGAGCACGTAACCGAGAAATACGCAAATCATGATGCCGCAGAACAGCATGAAAGCGCCAAGTTTAATTCTTTCGGATCGGGTGGTTTCCATTGTATCTCCAACTCAATCAATAAAGTCAAAATTGTAGAAGCCGGTGGAATACGTTTCCTTGGGGCATTGCCGGCTGAAAAAGTGCTTGAGCGTCGGGTCGTCGGACTCCATGCCTTCCTGGAGCGTGCCGTCCATGAGGACATAGCCGTCTTTCAGGTATACGAACCGGTCGCAGATAATCTTGATGCTTTCGAGTTCGTGGCTCACGATGACCATCGATACCTTGAGCGTGTCACGCAATTCCAGGAGCAGTTCGTCGAGCGATCGGGCCGTGACCGGGTCGAGGCCCGTAGAAGGTTCGTCGCAGAACAGCAGTTCGGGTTTGAGCGCGATGGCGCGGGCGAGGGCGGCGCGCTTTTTCATACCGCCGGAAATCTCTCCGGGGTACTTGTGGAACGCATGCAGCAGGTGCACCTTTTCCAAACGGTCGGCCACGATGGCTTCCATCTGGCTCTTGGGCATGTAGGGCATGCTGCGCTTGAGCGGGAGCATCGCGTTTTCGGCGACGGTCAAGTCGGCAATGAGCGCCCCGCTCTGGAAGAGTACGCCCGTACGCATGCGGGTCTCGCTGTCGAGCCCCTCCTTGGGGCCGAACTGCTTGCCGAAGTAGGTAATCGTCCCCGAATCGGACTTGATAAACTTGAGGATGTTGTTCAGGAGCGTCGACTTGCCGCAACCGGAACTTCCGAGTACCATGCGGATTTCGCCCTTCCTTACGCCGAACGAAACATCCTTGAGGATGGTTTCGCGACCGTAACTGGCCTTCAGGTGATCTACTTTCAAGATGTCTTCCATGGAATCTCCTAGTAGAATATGAAGGCGAACAGCGTGTCCGCGATGACGATGGTACAGATGGCCGAAACGACGCTGGCGGTGGTCGCCTTACCGACGGCTTCGGCGCCGCCGTGTGCGTTAAGGCCCTTGTTGCAGGCGATGAGCGTCACGATCCAGCCGAATACGAGCGCCTTGACGGTGCTCTTGAGGAACGTGATGGGGGCGATGCCGTCGCGAATGCCCATCATGTAGTTCGAAAAAGAAATATCGCAGAAGAAGTAGGCGATGAGGAACCCGGCCAGGCATCCGACGATGGATGAACAGAACGAGAGGATGGGCGTCGTGATGCTCAAGGCGATGAAACGCGGGACGACCAGGTACTGCACCGGCGGAATGGCCATGGACTTGATGGCCTTGACTTCTTCGCAAACGCTCATGTTCGCGATTTCGGCAGCCATGGCGCTGCCGGAACGGCCGGCGAGGATGATGGTCGTGAGGAGCGGGCCGATTTCAGCGAAGATGAGGAAGCCGAGGCCGGACGCGAGGTAAGAACCGCCACCGACAGCGTTCAGCATCACCGAACTCTGCAGGGCCATCGTAAGGCAAATGAGACCCACGAACAAGAAACAGATTCCCATGGCTTCGCTGCCCGATTTGAACATCTGCTTGGTGACGCCGCCAAAGTGGATCTTGCCCTTGTCGAACGGCCCGAATACGGTCCAGTAGATGGACATGAACAAGAGGACGAGGACCTCGAAGGTCTCCTTGATGAGCGTGAAACCGAGGCCGCCGAGCATTTCGAGGACGTTGTTCGTGCCCTTGAGCGGTTTTTCGGGCGGGTCCATCTTGCGGAGCGATTTCAGGTGCGCCTTGATGTCTTCGTTGAAGTGTGTGAGCGTAAGCCTGTTGCCTGTTTTCTCGGCCAGCTCGGCGAGCAGCGCGAAAAAAGCGTCGGCACTGTAGTCCATGCTTGCGAGATTGCTTCCGTCTAGGCAAAGCGGGCCCACCTGGAGTTGCTTCTTGCAATTCCTCAGCAGCTCTTTGCTGTTCGCCGCCGTAAGCATGTCTGGCAACAGAATGGTATTCATTTTGGAGCCCGAAATATAGAAAAATACATTTAGAAATGCCTGTCAGGGCCCGTGAACAGGATGACGGGCGTGTTTTTGACGATGGAATGCACGGCGATAAAATTCTATCTTGTGTCGCATGGCCCACAATTACGCAAAATCAAGGAAGCCCCGCGAGACGCTTGAAGTCTGCATCGAGAAGATGGTGCAGGGTGGCGAGGGTATGGCGCGCCTGCCCGACGGGCGTGTTTGCTTTGTGAAGGGAGCCCTTCCGGGTGAACGTTGCCGCGTCGAGGTAACGTTGTCAAAAAAGGATTTTGCGCGTGGCTTTGCCGTGGAAATTATTGAGCCGAGCCCCGACCGTGTGAAACCACGCTGCCCGCTGTTCGGACGGTGTGGCGGTTGCAGCCTGCAGCATTTGGAAAGCGAAAAGCAGGCCGAGTTTATCGAACGTGTGGAACGCGAAAACTTCCGGCGCTTGGCCCGCACGGACTTACCCGCAGGCTTCGCCATCCATACGGGGAATCCGTGGGGCTACCGTAACCGAGCGCGTGTCGTGGCTTCGAGGGACCGTGCAGGCGACCGCGAAATCGTGCGGTTCGGTTTCCGCGAGCAGGAAAGCAACCGCATTGCGTTTTTCAAGGAATGCCCGGTACTGACTCCGGCGCTGAACGCCTTCTTGCAGGGGCCCGCGCGGGAAATCTTTACAGACAAGCGAAAGCGATTCCCTCGCGAACTCGACGTGAATGTCTTTGACGACGGGACCGGCAAGGTTTCTTTTTATTACACAGGGATGCCTGCGGACGATTTTGAAAAGTACGCGCAGGGCGTCGTGGACATTGGCGGTAAAAAGATCGAGACCGACGCGTCGGTATTTTTCCAGAGCAACCTTTCGCTATTGCCCGAGCTTGTGCAGTCCGTGCGCGATGCCGTGGACGATGGCATTGCAAGCGGTGCTGCGAGCGACGAATGGCTTATCGACCTCTTTAGCGGGGTAGGCTTTTTTGCCGCCCTGCTGCAAGACAAGTTTAAGCGGATTACGACGGTGGAACGCGACCATGGCTGCCTCGTGCATGCAAAAGCGAACCTGGAACCCCGCGGAGACGGTGCTTCTGCGCCGGTCGAAAACGTGTCGGCCCCTGCCGAAGAATGGCTGCGGCAAAACGTGGTGGATAAGCCTGCGACGCTTATCGTGGACCCTCCGCGGACAGGTCTTCCGAACGAAGTCCTGGAAGCCCTCGTGGCCAGTTCCGTGAACCGCCTGATATACGTTTCTTGCGATCCGGTGACGCTGGCACGCGACTATGCCAAGCTTTCTGCGTCCGGATTCACGATAGGGAAGGCTGAAGGATTTGCATTTTATCCGCAAACGCCCCATTTGGAGATGCTTTTGGTGCTAGACCGCTGATTTTACCCATGTTTACTCCTTTTTACACGCCTTTTTGCTAATTTATGTGTGTATAGGATTGAATATGAGGATTTTATTAGCAGCACTTCTTTTTATGGTCGTTGCGTCTTTTGCACAGAGTGCGGCGGCCGATAAGTCGATGGGCGCGGGTGTTTGGCTGCAGGCCGGAAACCCCGGCGAACACGGTGGTCTCGATTTCCAAATGCGCATGAGCCCCGAAACCGTGTTAGACATTTATGCCCACCTCTACTTCAGCAGTGGCGATAATTCTGCCGGCGTTTATTTAGGTTACTACTGGAACATCTACCTCGGCATGATTCCGCAGAACTTGGGACGTATGGGCTTCTACGCTGGCCCTGCAGGTGGTATCGGCTGGTGGGACGAAGATGTGACCCATGATTGGGACACGGGCGGTATTGCGATTCGCCTTGGTGTGACGGGTGGCTATGAATGGGAATTCCCGGTAGTTCCCTTGCAGCTGTACTTGGAATTGAATCCGGTGGCGGAATTCCACTATGTGTGGTGGGAAATCCATGGCCACGATGATAGCGATACGGAATGGGAAATTCCCGATTTCTATTTCAGGCTAGGCCTGCGCTTCTGGTTTTTATGATAAGGAAGGGAAAGATGAAAACAGCTACTAGACATGCAATTCTTGCAATGCTCTTGACAATCGGCTCCATGCTGGTCGGTTGCCGTACCGAAGATCCGGTCATCGTCTGTGGAAGGGAATGGAATCCTGCCCTGCAGATTGTGGCGGATACCGCTACCGAATTCGGGATGGGTGAACCGCTGTACATCCAGTTCCGCTACGGGACCGGGTTCGACTTCAACTCGCTGAGGATTACCTTCTACGAAGGGACCTTGGCGAACAAGGGCGGGGAAATCTGGAACCACGAAGCCCGGGTGACCGACAAGATGAGTTCTTACACGCTCCAGGGCCGCACCAAGCACAGCGAGTTCATGTCGGCCCGCGAACTCACCAGGCACAAGGAACCGGGAACGGTGGTAATAGAGATTTCCACGGACGGTCGGGTCCTTGCTTCGAAGCAGATTACCCTGGTTAAGAAGTAATAATCTTTTGTATATTGGATAGCGATGAATTTTAAAGCCCTTTTACCTGCGGCATGTTTTGCCCTTTTGCTTTCTGCTTGTGGAGAGTCCGAAATCACCGTCAACTATAAGGTGACCACGCCCGTGGATATCGAACTCTATACCGAAAGCTACTTTGCGACAATCGACCTGAAGGGTGAAGAACAGATGGGGACCATCACGGCCGCCTATGTGGACATGAACTTTTCTTCGGCTGGCGACACGCTTGTCGTGAAGCGCGAGTACAAGATGGACAAGTCCCGCGGCTACCTCAAGAATTACATGCCCTCGGAACTGGCCTGGCGCGTCAAGAACGTCAACATCAAGGCGATTGACCGCAACGTGCTCAGCGTCGAAGGCCTTGAGGATGGCTACGATTCCCTGCTGCAGAGGCTCCCGATGCCGGAACGCTGGCGTAACCAGCTGTTGAACCCGAGCTACAAGCCGCACCTCAAGCGCCTTGAAAAGCACCGCTGGGAAATGGACCACCTGATTACGGGTACCGTGCCCGTGAAGGCGAACATCACGCAGATGCTCAAGGACCAGGGCCGCCTGAACTTTGCGCTCATCAAGATCGATTCTGTTGTTACCCGTGGGTTCGAGAACCGCGACCACCGCAAGTGCCTGGACTACGTCGTCTATCTGCACGAAACGGAAAGCTTCCCGTATTACATCTGGGAACAGCACGTGAATAGCAATATCGTCCCGGATAAGTTCAAGGCTTACACCGCAGGCCACAAGGCCGAATACGATACCCAGTTCGAGGTGATGATCGACCCCGAAACCGGCATCCCGTGCCAGGAACGCGAAGTGAAGGTCGGTACCCATACCATGGTCCACCCCGTGACGAAGGATACCGTGACGTTCACGAGCCACGTGACCAACGAACGCCTGTACAACCTGAAGGTCAAGTACGAAGAACCTGCGGAATAGTCCCATGATTGCAGTGACACGCCTCATCCCGATAGCCGCCCTTGCGCTTGTTGCCGCAGGTTGCACTTCGCACCCGTCTCCGCAGCAGACGATGGTGGACGACCGCCACATGATCTATACCCAGATGTACAAGGCGTACAAGGAAGCCGAGGACAAGTACTTGAACCTGCTCTTCAATATCGAGCGTATGCCCGAAGAAGAAGAGCTGTGGATTATGAAGCGCGAGCAGATGCAGGAATTGGTACAGCTCCGCGAACTTATGCTCGCTGCCCGTGCCGACCTGGACAATTCCATGCAGGAATGGGAAACCCACCTGACCGAAGTCCAGGGCGAAGTCAAGAAGAACAAGATCAAGCAGTATAACCCGAATTTCCCGGGCAAGGACAGCGAACGCACGAGCCCGGGGCAACTGCTGCCCGGCGAAGCCGACCGCAAGGTCCGTAAATAGTCTACTGCCAGCTGTTCAAAATTCCCATGCCGACCGCGAACTTGATGCGCGTGGGGGCGATACTTTCGGGAATGAGCGGCATGTCGATGGGATTGAGTTTCCTTCCGCCATTCAAGTTTTCGTCTTCGCCGATGCGGCTCAGGCCGCGGGCGAGCGTGAACGTGATATCGAGCGGGGTGCCGTAGAAGATGCGGTTGCTCATGCGGAACGATAACCCGACGGAGCGGTCCCAGAAGCGGTGGTCGGTGAGCTTGTCGGTATCGAACCACTTGCCGTTCCAGGCGGCGCCCATCTGTGCGAACAAGTCAATGTAGAAGTGCCTCGTCTCGAAAATCCAGGCTCCCTTGCGCCAGTCGTCGTAGACGGGGAACAGGTAGTGCAGTTCGGCGACGGCGGTGCGCATGCCTGCGAGCGTGTAGCTCTCGGAACTCCTCAGGTAGGGGTATCCTTCGAGGAATACGGGATTGAAGTAGTATGAGTCGAGCGTATCCTGGTTCGCGTCGGTACTCCAGTTGAATATGCCGCCAATCTTGCCGCCGGCGGCGAGACGCGCGCCCGTAAGCGGGCTCTGCAGGCTCCCGTAGGCGTCCAGGCCGAATTCGTTGATGTTGAAGTTCCTGTACTTGGGCTTGATGGAGCCGCTTGCCGTCACGGTAAAGCTTTCGGCGAAGGTGCCCGGGCGGTAGAGGTCGGAATTCGCGTACTGGTAGTACAGCCTAAGCCCGTTGCCCTGTCCGGTAATCTCGGCGCCTTCCTCGTGGTCGCCGTAGAGGCCGATGGCGACGAGAGCGCTGATCCTCTTCTGGTAAGTCCAGTCGAAGTTGTCTTCGTACAGGTTGAAGTTCGCCCAGTCGTAACCGAGTGCGACCTGCAGGGTATCGATGCTCTTGAAGATGCTGTAGCCGGCGCCGCCTACGATGGACTGCATGGGAATGGCGTAATTGCTCGTGCCGATGCTGTCGCCGTTGTGGGCGCGGACGTCTTCGTAGCGGACGGTGTCCTTGCTCGTGTAGTTCGCGTAGGAATAGCTGAGCGCAAGGTCAATAGGCGTGCTCCTGTTTTCCCACGAGACGAAGAATTCTTTTTCCTGTTCCGGATTGAGTCCGGAGCTGTTGATGTAGTCGATGCCGTTGCCGACTTCGAGCAAAAGGCCCATCTGCACGACGTTTTTCTTGAGCGGGTCGGAGAGGATGGCGGCGAGGCCGATTTTTGCCTTGAGCTGGCCGTCACCGAAGACGGTGAGGTCGGGGGCGTTTTCGCTCAGGACGAACATCGGGACGAATAGCGGGATGTTCGGGATGGGCCTGTAGTCGCGTTCGATACCTGCGAATTCGATGTCACGCAGTTCGAGAGGCTTCTCGGTTTTGGGGAGAGGGCTTCCGTGCAGCGTGATGGCCGCGGGGGCGGGCTTCTGCGTGACGGTACGGACAGTGTCGGCGACCTTGATGGTCGAATCGCGCATCGTGACCGTCGGCGATTTCGTGCAGGAGTCCTGCGCCGTTCCGGCCACCGTATCTTGCGTCATTCCGGCCAGAGCCTGCCCTGAGCGAAGTCGAAGGGAGCCGGAATCTGGAGCTATACATGCCCATACCGTATCCGCGACCTGGATGACGCTGTCGCGTTCCGTGATGTTCACGGTCGTGTCGGCGACCATCGGGACTTCGCCGTAGGGGAGCTTGTAGAGCGAGAATCCGTCCTTGTCGTACTGCGTGAAGTAGAGCGTGTCGCCTGCCAGTGCCGGGGTGAAGGCGCCGCCGACGACGTTGGTGATGGCGCGCTCGGCTCCGGTGGAAAGCGTTTTCTCGATGAGGTTGAAGATGCCGTTCCTGTTGCTTGCGAAAACGATCTTGTCATCGTCGATCCAGTTCACGTCGCGTTCGTCGTAGCTTGCGTTGCTTACGACCTTCATGTTCTTGCCGTCGGCGTCGATGATGGCGATGCCGCGCGTGCTGTCGTCGAAGAATCCGAACGCGATTTTCTTGCCGTCGGGGCTGAACTTGGGGCTATAGATGTTGTAGTAGCTGAACTTGGCGTCGGGAACGAAAATGTCGACCGGGTCGTCGGAGGTGTAGTCCTTGAGGTCTTTCGGGTAGGGGACCTTGGAAAGCTTGAAGCGGGTGCTGAAGGGCTCGCGCATGGCGAAGGCGATGGTCGTTCCCTGGGCGTCGATTGTGGGGTAGACGGCGTCGGCGAGGTAGGTGACGGTCAGGGCGTTCTTGTTCGTGTCGCTCACGGCGATGTCAAAGTGCGCGTGTCCGTCCTTGTCGCGGTTCTTGTAACTCACGTAGGCGAGGACTGGCCCCTGGGCGCTGTCTTCGTGGACGTCGATGCCCTTGTCGAACCAGGCCTTTTCGGTCTTGAAACCGTGCTTCGCATAATCCGTGATGTCGATGGTCGTGCTTTCGTTTTCGACTTCGATGTTGCCGACTTCCACGCCGTCAATCTTTTCGGTGGAATCCTTGACTGCGGCGCTGTCTTTTGTGCTGTCTTTCGTCTCATCAAGCGGCATCTTGAAAATCCCGCCGTCGAACCAGGGACCGCCAAAGTTCGAGACTCCGTAGACATTGCCGCCTGCGATGACGGGGAAGTCTTGCCAGAACGCGTCTTCGGTCAGTTTCGTTCCTTCGACGAGGGTACCGAGGGAATCACGCTGTGCCTTGTATTGCGCGGTGATATCGGCTTTCCACTTTTCGTAGAGTTCCTGCTCGCTGATGCCGAGGACTTTCTTGATGGCTCCGTCCAGCGAGAGGCGGTAGAACTTGGACATCTCGTGCCAAATCTTGGGGACGGCGTCTTCGCCGTAGGTCTTGCTGATGTAGCGCACGAGCGAGAATCCCTGCGTGTAGGGACCGAGTTCCGCGAACAGCGAGTTGTCCGAGAAGTCGTGCATGTAGGGGAGCGTAAGGAGACTGTCGTTCAGGGCGGCGACGCGCAACAGCATGTCGCGGTGGCTGTCCCAGGCGTCAAAGCCCATACGGCTCGATTCGTATTGCGCGGTACCTTCGGCGAACCAGAGCGGTTGTAGCGTGAACGGGATCATGGTCGCAAAATCTTGCGTGGTCCGTTCGTTGTAGTAGTCGGTGTAGCTGAGTTGCAATCCGTAAATGCTCGGCTTGAACTTGCTTGCGTTCTCGATGCTCACGAGGTGGCTGAATTCGTGTGTCACCACGTCGGAAAGCCAGCCGTGGCTGCTGCGGACCTTGAAATCCCAGTTGGTGAGCCAGAGGTTGATGGAGTTTTCGCTCGGGATGGCGTTGCCGTTGCTGTAGAGGGCGTTGTTGAGGGTCGCGCTCACGCGGCGGGGCAAGTCGTGGTGGTAGCGGTTCACGACGGAGTCGTAGACGGCTTCGGCGTAGGCGGAAACCTTGGCGGCGTGGCTTGAATATTCGATGGGGTAGATGAACTGGAAATGGTCTGTACCGGCCGTCTTCCAGTGGATGTCACTATTATTGCCGTAAAAACCGGCTGCAACGGCGGTCCCGGCCAGGAACGCCGCGGCGCAGGTCAGTATCCGTGTCGCGTCAAAAAACATTCTACACCTAATTTAGGAAATTTGCGCTCCCGCGCCCACAATGAGACATTTATATGTGAGTTTGAACATAGTCCGGATAATCAAAAAACCGTGCGAGTGACTCGCACGGCTTTGTTTTGGGGTTAGGAGGATCTCTACAGACCGAAGGCTTCCTTCATGCCTTCGATAAGCTTGGTGCCCTTCGGGCTTGCACCTTCGGATTCGAACAGCGCGAACCCGCCGGTATAGCCCCAGTGCGTGAGCGGAATCTGCAGGGTGTCGCCGATTTCCCTCATGGCAGTCATGTAGTTCAGTACGGACTGCTTGTCGGTCTTCAAATTGTAAGCGCCAAATTCGTTGATGATGATGGGAACGTTATTCTTGACGGCCCATTCCTTGGCGGGGAGAATGGTCTTGAGGATGTACTCCTTGTTGCCAATCCTGTAGTAGTTCAGGATGCTGTTCTTGTAATTTTTGGGGACGGCCTTGGTGACACCGAAGTCGGCGCTGTATTCCGACCACTTTTCCTTGTCGTAGGGGAACATCAAGTTCTTGACGGTCTTGAGGTCGGTCCAGTTGGCGCTCTGGTGCGTGAACACGAACGGTTCGTAGGTGTGGATGGCGTAGATGATGTTGTTGTCGGCGAAAGGCGTGCTCTTCGCGAGCAGGCTGATGGAGTACCACTGGGCATCGCCGAAGATGATGGTGTGCTTCGTGTCGACGGTGCGGATGGAGTCGATGTCTTCCTGTGCCGCGGCATGCCACAGGGCCGAGGTCACCTTGCCTTGGGACATGTCGGGTTCGTTCAGGAGTTCAAAGAAGATGTCTTCGCGTTCGTTGCTTGCGTAGTGTTCCGCCACGTGTTTCCAGACGCTTGCCATCATCTTGGTGTAGCGGGGCTTCTTGGCGTTTGTAAGGTTATAGCTGTTGTCGTATTCGTGGTAGTCGATGACGAACGACATGCCGTGCTTGCCGGTCCATTCCACGAAGGAATCGAGGACGGCGAAGAGGTTCGTATCGTCAAAGGCGAGCTCGACGGTTCCGGTCGTATCGGCCACGAACTTGTCGCGGTTGGTGGCGTACTGGTCGAGGTCGATGGGGAGGCGCAGCGACTTGATGCCGTTATCGGCCATGAGCTTCACGTCTTCCTCGTTGAACTTGAACGTTCCCTTGAACAGCGTGCCGTCTTCTTCGAGCCAGTTCGTGATGTTGATGCCCTTGTCGAGGTACTTCATCGCCTTGGCCTGCAATTCGTTGGTGATGGTGATGTCGCCGATAGTCACCTCGGGAATCTCGGCGTCCTTGATTTCCATATCGGCGGTATCCTTCGCCACTTCGCTCGTGTCCTGCAGGTAGATGTTGTCGATGAGGACGGAATCGTTCTTGCCGTTGCCCTTGGCCTGGAAGCTAATCTTGACGAGGTGGGCCGCATCGAAAGCGACTTCCTTGCCCCAGCCGCCTTGTTCAAGGTCCTTGAAACGGATGGATGCCTTGGTCCACGTACGGGCGGCGGGGAGCTTGGCGAGGTGGACGTCGTAGTCCTTGATGTCGGACGTTTCCACGTGGATTTCGTGGGCGCAGCCCTTGTACCAGTAGGTGACGCCGCCGAGGTGGGCGTAATCGAGGGTGCTGTCATCCGGGAGTTCGACGCCCCAGCCGACGTACGGATCGTACTTGTATTCGCCCTTGTCCAGCTTGAAGTAGACGGCCCAGGCGTAGTTGGTGCCGTTGTCGGAGCGGCGAGCCTTCGGGTAGCCTTCCTCGGTGAGCGGGGTCAGGATGATGGAGGCACCATCATTGTCGGTGTCGTCGTAAGTGTACCAGTAGTTTTCGCCGAGGAGGCTCATGTTGTCGCCGTCTTCGAAGTCATCGAGGAGGAGTCCCTTGCCGGTATCCTTGGTAATCGTGAGCTCGGCGGTGATTTCGGCCGCTTCTTCGGGAATGGTGAAGGCCGGGACCGAGTCCTTCGGGGCGGCCGTAGTGTCCTTTCCTTCCTGGGGGTCCGTGACGCTACCCGAGTCCGCCTTGTTCGATGTATCCGGGAGAGCGACGGAGTCCTGCTGGATTTCGACTTCGTTGGTGACTGTGGAATCGGTAGCGGAATCGCCGCAGCCGATCAGGAGGGCGGCAGCCGTAGCCGAAAGGGCGAGAAAATATTTCATGATAGACATGGGTGACCTCTTTTTTTTCTTGAATTTACAAAAAAAAGCGGAATTTTTTTCCTGTTGAATGCGAAAAAACGATAGAGCTGTATCAACTGTTTGGTTCTTGCCGCGAAATCGGTTCCCAAAGCGCAGAAATCGTGACAATCTTGTTATCTTTTGTTCCGTGCAATTCTATTCCGAGACATACCATGAATCGACGCTTTACGCACCGCGCAGCGTCGGGGATCCGATAGCCTTGCATTGGGAAACGGTACCGCTTGCCGACAAGCGGTACGTGGGCGCGAAACGCTTCCCGCTGGGAGAATCCAAACGACCCCTCCATGCGCCCGTTTTTGCCGATGGCCTGCAGTCGGTGGCCGTCTACGTGGTCATCCGTAACGGGGCTGTGCCTGATGGCGTCTATTATTACGATACAGAATCCCAGGAACTCGTGAATATCGGCCAGAAACCGATGATGTCTGCAATTGCCGATGCCTTCCCCGAAAAGGAAATCGTGACGCAGGCCGAAGAATTTTACATCTACACGGGAATGATGGAGCGCGCCGTGTGGCGGTATAGGGAAGCGTCATACCGCCAGGTCCAAGTGGATGTCGGTGCCGCCTGCGCCGATACCATGATTTACGCGAAGTCGAAGGGCAAGCGCGTTTTCCCTGTAGGGGCCTTTGTCGACGACGCCGTCGCGGTGGCTCTCGGGCTCGGCGGTTCCGAAATCCCGCTTGCCGCAGTGGCCCTTTTCCCCGAAAATAGTGCGGTGGCGTTCAATTCGGTTGACGAAGGCGTGGGCGAGTTCGCCTATTCCAACCGCAACGAGACTCTGGAACCGGGCATGCGTTACCCGGCGCGTTTTATGCTCCAGAATCGGGGCGAGTGCATCAACGAACTTTCACGGTGCGTCAAGGTGCGCCGCGTGGCGACGAAGGCCTTGCCGGGCGAAGAATTCCCGCTGGCGCCCTCTAAGTTCCCGGCCGATTACATCATGCGTGAAATCTGGTTCCTGGGGGAACCTCTGGTGAAGAAGGTCCCTTTCGGGGCGGTCACCATGGACCTGGATGACTTTTCGTCTATTTTGCGGTGGATGGAAATGGGTCAGTTCAATGCGTTTGGCGCCGGGCTTCTCAAGGCTTGGGTTGTCGTTTTCGATGCGATGTTCGTTTATCCGGGATCCTACCGTTACGTGCCTGTACGCAAGTCCTTGTACATGCAGGCGGGCCAGCTGGATATCAAGAAGTTCGTGAAGTGCTTTGCGATTCCGGAGCAGGCGCAGAACACGTCTTTCGCGGTGATTCTTACCGCGGATTTGAGCGAGGCGTGCAGCCTTCTGGGGGAACGCGCCTACCGGTACTTAAACCTCAATGCCGGCGCCCTCGTCGAGACTTTGGATGTTTCCGCCCGGCTCTTGAACAAGTGTGCCCGCGCGGAACACTTCGTTTTTCACGAAAATTTGAAGAAATTGTGCGCCATTCCTGAAAAAGAAAGCATTCTTTCGACTATTTTGGTCGGAAAGGTCCTGCGCCGCTAATCCTACTCCTTTGTCATTTAATTATATTATAAACGTACCAAAAGGAGGATACGCTGTGAAAGTGTATTGGTTTAAACTAGCTGTAATAGGTTCGTTGCTGTCAAGCCTGTTCTTTGCTTGTGGCGATAAATCTTCCGAAGCTGATGATCTGGATCCGACCCAGCGTTATTCGAAGGTCGATTCGTATGACGATCTTCCGCTTTGCACCAAGAAAAATGATGGGGACTCCGTCTATTTGGCTTCCGAACGCATGTACCTGTACTGCGAAGACGGTTTCTGGTCTGAATTTATCGTTTCGACCGACCCTAGCGGTTCGGCAAGTTCCCGCGGTAAGCTGAACATCTATGCCGAGGCCGACGACACCATCCCGTCGCTGGACTACCTCTACTCCTGTAGCAATAGTTACGATGGTGATGTCGTGTTTATCGCTTCGATCAATTCGTACATGCGTTGCTACAACTACGAATGGAGCGAGTACAAGCCGGCCAAGCCGAAGTCTAGCAGCTCGTCCGGTTCGAAACGCGATACGATTTCGACGCTGTCGAAAATTACCTCGTACAAGTGCGACGACTCGCATGAAGGGGATGTTATTTACGTCTTGGACGATGAAATGGAACTCGTTTGTGAAGATGGAGACTGGACGCAGTATGAAACCTGGTCGAGCTCCAGCTACCGTTCTTCCAGTTCTTCGGTAAGGACGTATAACAAGGGCAATGTCCTGCGCGATACGGTCCTGGGCGTTTGCGATGCCTCGAGGGAAGGATCTCTCGCTGTAGACGTGGACGGAGTCATCAATGCGACGAGTACCGATACCTATGAATGCCGTTCTGGCATCTGGCTCTCGACGACGGAATATTATCTGGATACGAGGGGCTTCCCGGCAGATACCGTGGAAGGCGCTATCAAGAAGGGCCTGTGGACCGAAGTTTCCACCACGACGGATGCACAGTGCACCGCTCCGTTTGACCGCGGCAACCGCGTTGTCTATGTGTTTGCCAATGGACAATGGCGCAAGGCTGACGATTTTGAAGTCTGCTTCAACAAGGCCTGTATCGGCAAGAACTACGGTGCGGTCTCGAAGAAGGGCGCGACGAGCTACCAGTGCAACGGTACGGCTTGGAAGGAACAGCTGTTCTACGAAATGGATGTTTCGACGAACTTCTTCAACAGCGACGTTTCTTACGGGACGATTACGGATAAGCGCGATAGCCGCATCTACAAGACTGTAAAACTGGGTTCCCAGACTTGGCTGGCAGAAAACCTGAAGTATGCGGATTCTGCCCAGACTCCGGTTCTCCAGTTCCATAACAAGTGCTACAACAACAAGCCTGAAAACTGCGAAAAGGGCGGACGTTTCTATAGCTGGGCTGCGGCGATGGGCCTCATCTCGGACTACGACACCTACCTTTCCGAAGATTTCGATACCACGGGCATCTGCCCCGACGGTTGGCATGTCCCCGATACCACGGAATGGGGAACCCTCATGAAAAACTATACGGCGGTAGCCCTTATGGCTGTCGGTGCATGGCATTACTATAGTTCCGTTACCCCGACGAATGCTTCTGGATTTACCGCTATCCCGGCTGGCGAGACCCCGACTGTGGATGGTGGTTACGAGACGACCTTCTGTACGTCGAACCAGTATGCTTCGAACAAGAGTTACGTATACACGATGGCCTACAACTCGAACAGTCTGACCAAGACGACCCTGACGAAGAGCTCCTATTGCTCTCTGCGCTGCATTATGAATACCGGAGCGGCTCCGGTGTTGAGCAGCGCGGTGGTTCCGGTATCGAGCAGTTCCTCTGTTCCCGGAACGAGTAGTTCTGCCGTGTTGATCAGTTCTTCGGCTGTTGTGGAACTGAGCAGCTCGCAGGTGATTGAATCTTCCAGCAGCGTGGAAGACGAGGATTAAGGGGGTTAAAATGAAAAAGAAAATTTTTGCGCTTTTGGCCTGGTCTGTCGTTTTTGCCTCCTTTGTTGCTTGCGGCAGCGATGATGATAGTTTCGATGATGATGTGAGTGCCGATGAATATGTGAAGTCGGCCGATGATCTGGAAACGATGAAGTGTACCTCCAAGAGGAACGGCATGGTGGTATACCTTTCCGAAGACAACAAGCGAATGGTGTGCTACGAAGGTGACTGGATTGACTATTTCGTCTGGAAGAGCCGTTACGAGAAGTCGGTGTTCACCGACAAGGTTGACGATACGGTTTCGACCTATTCGGCCCTGCCTTATTGTAACACTTCTCGCGAAAAGACGGTGAATTACGTCAAGAGCATGAACCTCAACCTCGTGTGCGTTAGCGGCGAGTGGCTTGAACTTTCCTTGCAGACGTTGCCGGATTCAGTGCGTTCTATGAACGCCTTGCCGGCCTGCTTGCCTTCTGTGACGGGTGCGATTATTTACCTGTCCTCCATGAAGCAAAGGGTCATCTGCTCTGAAGGGGAATGGGTCGAATACAACCTCTGGCTTACGTCCTCGGGTTCGACGAGTTCTTCCAGCCGTTATTCGTCCTCTTCCTCTTATTACTCCAGTTCGTCTTCTTCGTTCAATATCATGGAATCCATTTTCGGCAAGTGCACGGACAAGCGTGACAACGAAATCGTCTATGATACCAATGGCGTGGTGGACTACTATAACGCTTCCAGCTACGGCTATTACTATTGTGATGCCAGCTATGGTAGCTGGAGGAACCCGTCTGTGACCATGATCGATACCGTCGGCTGGGCGGCTGGTTCGGATGGCGAGTTCAGGGAAGGTCAGTTCAGCTACGATTCCTGGAGCGATTACTACGACAATCTAAACAGCGCTTGCGCGGTTAACAATTCTAGACTGCTCTATTATGTGTACGATAAGGGCTGGCGTGCCGCTACGGATATGGACGTCTGCTTGCTTTACGCCTGTACGGATGCCCGCGACGGCAAGACGTACAAGCATGCCGGCTATACGTTCAAGTGCTCCGATGGCGTATGGACCCAGGACTCCCTCTACAGTGCGAGCAAGACGGATTGGACCAATCCGGATATCACCTACGGCAAGCTCACGGATAGCCGTGATGGCAAGGTCTACAAGACGGTCACTATTGGCGGTGCCGTGTGGATGGCCCAGAACTTGAACTACCGCGATACGGTGGCTATGCCGAACCTTATTGGCGGAACGTCTTGCGCTCTTGGGGACGATGCATCCTGTTCTGTGGGTGGCCGCCTTTACAGGTGGAATGCTGCCGTGAACCTGCCTTCTACGTACGTGAGCTCCTCGGTGAGCGTGGATTCGCTTTCGGCTCCGCGTCAGGGTGCATGCCCTGCCGGCTGGCACGTGCCGGATACGACGGAATGGAAGAATCTGTATCAGGCTGCAGGCACCTCTACGGTTGCGTTGAAGGCTGTTGACGCCTGGGTGTTCTATTCCGGCAGCAGCTACGAAGCCGCTTCGCCGACGAACTCCCTCGGCTTTAGCGCGCTCCCGGTTGGCTACAAGTCTTCCAGCTCCAATTATGGAAAGAACGTCACGACGATCTTCTGCTCTTTGAACCAGGCCGGGTCTAGCTATGCCTACGCCGTCGGCTTCTATAGCGGTGATAAGGACTGGGGCTACGACGATTTCGCCAAGTCGACGTTCTGCTCGTTGCGCTGCGTGCAGAATCCCTAGGATAGTTTGTTGATGTTGAAAGGCGGTCCCTCGGGGCCGCCTTTTTTTGTTTGGAAAAATTTTTGCTTAGGAATTTCTTGGTTAGGAAAGTGCGGCTAGGATCAGGGGCGCCGTGATGGCGGTGAATAGTCCCGCGACTCCGATGGAAAGGCTGCTCATGGCGCCCTGGACTTCTCCCATTTCCATGGCCTTGGAGGTACCGAGCGCGTGGCTTGCCGTACCGATGGCGACGCCCTGCGCCACCTTGTGCTTGATGCGGCAGAACCTGCAGACGGCAGGGGCCGCGACGGCGCCCGTGATTCCTGTAATCGTGATGGCGATGATGGTGATGGAGGGAATGCCGCCGATCTGTTCGGAGACGACGGAGCCCATCGGGATGGTGATGGACTTGGGCAAGAGCGAAAGCATGAGCGTGTCGCCCAGGCCGATGAGCTTGCTTACGGCGATGACGCAGGCCATGGATGTGAGGCTCCCGGCGAAGATACCGGCGAGGATGGGCTTCCAGTACCGCGTGAGCTTGCTTAGTTGCCGGTAGAGCGGGACGGCGAGCACGACCGTTGCCGGGGAAAGCATTACCGAGATGTAGCTGCCGCCGACGTTGTAGCTTTCGAAGCTGATGCCGGTCAGTAGCAGGAATCCGACGATAAGGATGTTGGCGATCAGTAGCGGGTTCAGGAGCGTGTGCTTCCATTTTCTGCTGATAAGGACGCCCGCCTCGAAGGCCATCAGGGAAAGCAGTATGCCGAACAGGGGTGAGTTGACGATGGCGTTCATCTTTCGGCCCCCTGTTTTGAAGTTTTTGCAGAACGCCTGGCCATGGCTTCGCGGTATTCCTGCCTGCGGATAAGGAACTGCGTGCAGAACCCGCCCACGGCAAGAGTCACTAGCGTGAAGGCGATGCATAGGAACAGCAGTAGCGGCCACTTGGAAAGAACGTCGTCGCCGACGGTCATGATGGCGACACTCGGCGGGAGGAAAAAGAACGCCAGGTGCGACAGGAAAAAGTTCGAGACGGCGGAAATCTGCTCGGGTTTCAGGATTTTGGAACAGAGGAGCAACAGGAGCAGCACCATGCCGATGATGTTCCCCGGGAGCGGAATGCCCACGATGCGGTGGAGGATTTCCCCTGCGATGCAGATGGCGACGATGATGGCAAACTGGAGGGAAATCCTCATTTGCGCAAACCGATAAGGGAGTCAAGCGTTATGGTAATCTTTCGTGCGCCTGTAACGCTTAGGTGGTCGTAATCGAAGGCCATATCGTCGGTGTAGTCGTGGTTGCCCATCTTGTTCTCGTCGACGAGCATGAAGTTCGGGTACGTCTTCATCCAGCCTTTCAGGACTTTGGTCAGGGAATCCGCGGTGCTGCGGCGCATGCCGTAACGCCCGAAGGAGCCTGTCTTCTTGTAGTACGGTGATTGCGGGAAAATGACTCCGACGAGAACGACGTCCTTTTCGCGGGCGTATTCAATCAGGTTCTTCAAGCGGTCCATGCTTGCGGCATAGGTGCGTTTGTCGCTCCACGTAGAATCGCCTGCGACCGCATTCTCGTTGTTGCCGCCCGCAGACCATCCGCCCGGTTGCAGGTCCACCCATCCGTGGAATTCATTCTTGAAGCTTTCCAGGAAGTAGATGCCCTGCAGGTAGTCGGAATTCAGTTCTATAAAATGCGGCGGGAGGGAATCTTTCCAGTAGGAGTGGCTCTTGTCATAGGCAAAGCCAGGATTGCCGCCGATGTTCTTGTTCAGGTTGTAACCTGATTTTTCGGACCACAGGTCAAAATCAACGCTTACGAGGAGGAATTTCAGTTTGCTGCAGTGTGGCAGGACGTAGTTTTCGGCAACGAAGCCGATGACATCCATGTCGCAGGGGACGGTCGCCATGTTGAAGGCGTACCCGGACTGCATCGCCTTTGCCTCGAATCCCGAGCTCATACGGGAAGAACCGAGTGCGACAATCTCGACGGAATCGGAAATGGTCCAGAGCGCGTTCATCTTGAACGTGAGCAAAGTCGCGTCGCGCCCGTAGAAGTACGATGCGGCGCTATCCGGGTCGAGTTTCCCGTAGGTGGAAATTTTGGTGAGAGGGTATGCCCAGAGGCACGGGTGCCACAGTTCCTCTCCCTTCGCGAGTTCGATCAAGGTCGAGTTTGAAATGTCTACGAGCGCAATCTTGGAGTGGGCCCCGTTCTTATTTGCGAGCGTGGCGACGGCGATATCCTTGAGGCCGTGGGACCATTCGCTGTGGTCAAAGCTGTAGCCTGCGGGAGCTGCGACAGACTGGACTAGCTTGCCGTTCTTGTCCGCGATAAGCAGGCGTTCGTGTGTACCGTAGTTGCTGCCGGCGAATTCCCTGCCGGTCTTCCCCCCGAAATCGAGGAACATCGTGCGCTTGCTACCGTCGTTTGAGAGCGATACGTTGCAGGCCTGTTCGCCTGCGTACCAGACGGTGTCCGTGGCTTCGGATTTTTCCGAACCGCTTCCCGCAATGCGTGCGCGTAACAGGCTCGAACCCGTGACGGCGAGGGAGTTGTCGTCGCTGATGCCCCCGTGGTAGGCTCCGTCGAAGAGTTTCTGCGGCGTCCCGAAGTTCCCGTTTGCAAAGGGAACTTGCCAGGTGGATTTTTTCATGAACGTGGCGTTTTCGCGGTTGTTGCCGGCGTCGCTTACAAATACGATGACCGTGTCACCGTTTTCAAGTACCCGCCACCTGGGAATGGCCGCGCTTTCGAAATCGAGCTTCACGAGTTCTGTGCCCTCGTTGTCTAGCCTACGGACATATATTTCCGATTTTCCCGGGACCCCTTCGAGACCTGTGCAGAATGCGACTCGGCTGCCGTCCGGGGAGATGTCGGGATGGTACACGTCTAACGTGTCCGCGATTTCTGAAACATAGAGGTCGCCGCTCGCATAGTCGATGAAGGCGAGGTTCCCGGTGATGTCGTTGCGGAAGGCTAGCTTGACCATGTAGGTCCCTGCGGATGAGCGGACGGTCGCGAAATTTGCTACAGGCGAGATGACTCCGGATTGCGCGTCGCCATCGTCGCTCGTGGTGGTTGCGTTCGGGATGGCGCCAAAAGCGATGCGGAAACCGATGTAGGCCGTGCGTGTGCCCGAAGTTACGGTGTAGACGTCTCCGCGGCTGTAGTGGTTGAGGGCGCCGGCTGCGTCACGGTAGCTGCCACCCTTGATGATGCGCTGCCCGATGGAGGATCCTTCGGAGGCGCCGATATAGTTGTGGACGGAGGTGTCGCGCAGGGCTCCCATCCAGTCGTTGACGAGTTCCGCCGCGTTCCCGACGATGTCGCAGATGCCCTCCTTGCTGGGGGCGATGGTGCAAACCGGATGCAGCGCAAAGCCCGAATTGTCGGCGTTCCAGCTGTAGGCCCTGTTCGAGTACATGTTGGCGGTGAATATCCATTCCGCTTCGGTCGGAAGGCGGAACGCATTCGTTTCGGGATGGAACTCGAATCCTTCCAAATTCGTGCAATGCTTCTCGGCGTCAAGTACAATCTTGGTATAGGTATAGGCGGTATCGAGGTTTGCGGCCTTGCTCTTCGCGTTTGCGAAAAGAACGGCATCGTAGTAAGAAACATCCGTCGCGGGAATGCTGTCGTTTGTGCAATCGAGCGTAATCCCGGTTTCGCCGCGCATGAGCTCGTTGAATTCCCCGCAAGTCGCTTCGGCTCTCGCGATATAGAAATCGTAGCTGAAGGTTCCGTACATCTGCGGGCGTTCGATGGGTTTCGCCTCTTCGGCGTTGGTCCCTAAAAAGACTTCGCCACCGTTTGCCGCGATTTTCACCATGCCGTCCAGGCTGGCGAGCGGGAGGTCGGACGATTCGTTCCCGGAGGAACCGGGGCCTTCGGAATTGGAGCAGGCGAACAGGCTGAGGGAGATGAGGACAAGAAAGAGATAGCGCATAAACATCAATTTAGCAATTTGTGTAAAACAGACTAGTTTCGTGCACTTTTGTTCACTATATCGCCGCCGGACCTGGGGGCCAGGTATGTTTTTTGTATGCTTTCGGGTAAAAAAATCAGGGGGTATCTTGCCGAAGTGGTAGAAAATGGTAGATTTGTACTGTGTTGTGGTAAAATGTGTCAAACTAGTATGAACTTTACGTCTTTCATAGGTCAAGCCCAAACGGCTATCGATGGAAAGGGGAGGTCTTCCTTCCCCAGGGAGTTCCGTCGTCAGCTGGGGCCAACCGAAGGGGAAGAGTTCGTGATCACTCGTGGTCCCGCTCAAACCCTGCGGTTGTTTACCTTGACGGAATACGAAAAGTTCATGGCGGACTTGGACAGTCGGTCCGACCGCCGTCAAGCCGACCTAGTTCGGAGAGGCCTATGCCCCACGGTAGTGGAGCTGGATGGCCAGAACCGCATTTTACTTCCCAAGAAATTGCTGGAGTATGCTGGTCTAAAGGGTGAAGTCCTTTACGTACAAGCTAGCGGAAAGACTCTTGAACTATGGAATCCGGAACGCTTCAACGCCAAGTATGGCCTTGAAACAGACGATGCCATTGCTGCATTCGACGCTGCGTTCTATGGAGAAGGTTTGACGGAGGGCGACGATGGTCGAAAGTAACCTTCCGTTCTATCATAATCCTGTAATGCTTAAAGAATGCCTCGAGGGCTTGAACCTCAAGGCGAACGGAACCTACGCCGATTGCACCCTGGGCGGTGGCGGACATTCTTACGCAATTGCGAACAAACTAAATTCTGAAGGAACCCTGCACGCTTTTGACCGCGACCAAGATGCGGTGGCATTTGCGACCAAGCGCCTTGCCGGCGTGAAGCCCAAGTTTATTGTGCACCCGGTACGCTTCGGTGAATTGAAGAACGAAATTGCGCCCGATACCTTGGACGGTATCCTTTACGACTTGGGCATCAGCAGCCATCAGGTGGATGCTTCGGAACGCGGGTTTACCTTTGTCGGTAACAACCCGCTCGACTTGCGCATGGACCGTCGCGAAGGCGTCTCGGCACAGGAATGGCTGCGCACGGTCAGCGCCGATGATTTGGCGGCGGCACTCCGTAAGAATGCGGATATGGACCGCGCTTTCAAACTTTCGACGCGCCTTGTCGAAATGGCGGCAGCTGTTTCTGGCGAAGGCCGCGATATCTTGCCTTCGGATATGAAGGCGGTGGTGGAATCGGTGTTTCCCGACAAGAAACGCGAAGTGAACGGCCTCCTGGCCCGTGTATTCCAAGCCATCCGCATGGAAGTGAACGGCGAACTGAAAGAAATTGAAGATAGCCTCCGCGCGGCGGTGGATTGCCTCAAGGTGGGTGGCCGCCTGGTGGTGATGAGCTACCACTCGGTCGAAGACCGCTGCGTCAAGGAAACGGCTGCGGAATTTGAAAAGGCCTGCATTTGCCCCGAACATATGCCCGTGTGCATGTGCGGCGGCAACCACCAGCGTTTAAAGAAGGTGAACCGCAAGCCGATATTGCCGTCTGACGAAGAAATTGCAAACAACAGCAGGGCTCGCTCTGCTAAGCTCAGGGTGTACGAACGAGTATGAGTGGAACTGAAAAATTGCGCGTGCCGACAAGCAATAGGTCGATTATGACAATCGTCCTGGCCGTGCTTTTGATCATGGTCATGTTCTTCATGCTGCCGCTGTACCTGCAGAACCGCTTGAACCGCCTTTACGAAATGCAGCACAAGCTTTCGCAAGAGGTGACGTTCTTGCAGCGTGACGCCCTGCTTTTGGAACTCAAGATCAACCAGCTTTCTTCGCTGGAAAACTTGAGCAGTTTTGCCGAACAGGCCGGACTCGACCTGAACGCGGTTCCCGTGAAGATTATGGTGCAGGGAGGCAAGAATGAATAAGTTCAGGCTTGAACCCCTCGCATTTATCAAGTGGATCGTGATGAGTATCGTCTGCGTGCTGATGCTCCAGACGTTTAGCATCCAGGTGCTGAACCAGAAGACATACCAGTCCAAGACGAAGGACATGGTGGTCCGTTCCAAGAATATCTATGCGGAACGTGGGCAGATCATGGACCGCAATGGTGTCATTCTGGCCGATAACCTGCGCGATACGGCGAACAAGGTCTTGGATTATAGCCGCATTTTCTTGCAGGGAAAGCTGGCAAGCCAGATTGTGGGCAAGCTCGATTTTAACGGCCATGGCAACATGGGCATTGAACGCGTTTTCGATTCTCGCCTGACGGGTGTCGAGGGATTCCGCGTGAGTGTGCAGGATGTGCGCAAGCGTGAAATCTACAGCCGTAGCGAAGACGTTGCCGAAGCCGAACCCGGCAAGAATCTTGTGTTGACGATTGACAAGAACATGCAGGAAATTGTCGAGAAGGCCTTGAAGGACGGTGTAGCAGAATTTAGCGCCAAGAGCGCGAGCGCCGTGGTGGTGGACCCGTATACCGGCGAGATTCTTGCGATGGCGAGTTACCCGACGTTCGATCCGAATTCCAAGACGCAGGGAATCGGGCGCATGTCCAAGAACGAAATCGTGGCGATGGCCTACGAACCGGGTTCTACGTTCAAGGTGATTACCGCGGCGGCGGCCCTTGAAAGCGATGCCGTGGATACGAACCGCGTTTTCCCGAACGAAGGGAAGTGCTGGAAATGGAATCCGCGTACGAGCCCGATTTGCGATACGCACGAATACGGTGACATGAACATGAGCGAAGCGATGGTGCAGTCCTCGAATATCGTGTTCGCGAAAATTGCGACGGAAGTGGGCGCCCAGAAGTTCTACCAGACGGCAAGCCATTTCGGGTTCGGCATGAAGACGTCGGATTCGTTCTACGGTGAAGAATCCGGCGCCCTCAAGGACCCACATTCGCTGGCTGGCAACAGCGGCAGTGACCTCAAGACGATGGGCTTTGGCCACGCCGTGATGGTGACGCCGATCCAGATGGTGATGGCCTATGCGGCAATAGCGAACGGCGGCAAGCTGATGGAACCGCTGATTGTAAAGGAATGGCGCGATGCGAACGGCATGCTCGTCGAGAAGAAAGAACCGGTGGAAGTGCGTCGCGTCGTAAGCGAACAGACCGCGGCGAAGATTCGCGCCATGCTCAACCGCGTGGTGAACAGCGGTACGGCAAAGCGTGTGGCGTCCAAGCGGTTGACGGATGTATTCTTTGGCGGAAAGACGGGTACGGCAGAAAAGTACAACCAGGAAACCGGAAAGTACGACCGCGATCATCAGGTGGCATCGTTCATCGGCCTTGCCCCGGTCGAAGATACGCGTTACGTGTGCTTGGTGCTTGTCGATGACCCGCAGGGGAAGCACGTGGGTGGCCTCACGGCGGGTCCGATTTTCCGCCGCATCATGGAAGGGATTTATTACCACCCGGCGCTTTCGCCGTTGAGTTACAACCTGGCGCAGGCCAAGAAGGTTTCGACCTGCGACGAGAACTTTATGGGCATGACGGTGGAAGCGGCAGAAAAGCTGGCCCACGCCAAGGGATGCTCGGTCGTGTTTGAAGGAGAAGGGGACCGCGTGATTTCGCAGCGCAGCGATATGCTGGATTCGGCAGATTTCTTGCTGACGGTTGGCGAGACGGTCGCGACCAAGATGCCGAACTTGAAGGGCCTTTCGCTGAAGGACGCCCTGGAAGTGATGGGCAATATCCGCATGAGTGTTGAATACGAAGGCAAGGGCCGTGTGGCCTCGCAGACCCCGAAAGCCAATGAGGCTATCCAGAAGGGGACCATCTGCAAATTGACTTTGAAGGAGAGAGGTTGATGATTTCGGAAGGATTGATGAATAAGCTGTCCGTGATGGGGCTTTGCGATGATTCCCGCAAGGTGAAGCCGGGAGATCTGTTCTTCTCCATTCCCGCCGATGATTACGTGCAGTTTGCACGGAACGCCATTGCGGCCGGTGCTGTTGCGGTTGTGGGGGAGGTCCCTGCGCCCGAAGGACTTGCCTCCAAGTGGATCCAGGTGGCCGATGTGAAAGCGGCCCGCCTCGAAGCCGCCCAGGTGTTTTACAAGGACCCCTTCGCTAAGCTTTCTTGCCATGCCGTGACCGGAACGAACGGCAAGACGACAAGTGCGTTCTTGATGAACGCGATGCTCGAATCGGCGGGCCATAAGACGGCGCTGCTCGGCACCATCAAGAACAAGATTGGTGAAAGTTCCGTGCAGGCGACGCTTACGACGCCGGGCCTCTTGGATTTGTTTGCATTTGCCGCCAAGGCGGTTGCGGCAGGCTGTACCGACTTGGTGATGGAAGCTTCTAGCCATTCGCTGCACCAGGGCCGCGTTGCCGGCATCCGCTTCAGGAGTGGCTTGTTCAGCAACTTGACGCAGGACCATCTGGATTACCATAAGACGATGGAGAATTACTTCGAGGCGAAAAAGCTTTTGTTTACGAAGTACCTCGCCGACGATGGTGTCGCCGCCATCAATATCGACGACGCCTATGGTGAAAAGCTGTACGACTCGATTACCTGCAAGAAGGTGGCCGTTTCGCGCCTGGGCAAGGCCAAGGCTTCCGTGAAACCGCAAGGGGAAGTGAAGAATACCGAGGACGGCCTCGAATTTACGCTTCCGATGATTGCTGAACAGAAGTTCGAAACGCCGCTTTGCGGGGATTTTAACGTGGATAACGTGCTGCTGGTGCTGGCATGGGCATCGGCCATCGGTATCCCGGAACTTTCGATGCGCGCCGCCCTGGCAAGTGTGCGCGTGCCGGGCCGCTTTGAGAAGGTCTGGAACAAGGGCGGCAAGCACGTGATTGTGGATTACGCCCACACGCCGGACGCACTGGAACGCGTGCTCATGACGGCCCGCAGCCTCTGCCGCGGTACCCTCAGTACGGTATTCGGCTGCGGTGGTGACCGCGATAAGACGAAGCGTCCCATCATGGGCCATATCGCCGAGACGCTTGCGGACAAGGCGTGGCTGACGTCCGATAACCCGCGTACCGAAGATCCGCTTGCAATCATCGAGGATGTGCGTGCGGGAATGAAGACGAAAAAGTTTGAAGTCGTGGCGGACCGCGCCGAGGCCATCGCGAAAGCCTGCGCCGAACTGCAGGACGGCGACTGGCTGGTCATCGCGGGCAAGGGCCACGAAGATTACCAGATCGTCGGCAAGACGAAACATCATTTTGACGACCGCGAAGAAGCGGTGAAGGCAATGGAGAAATGCTAAAGCTGGATATGACAATCGCCGAGATGCTTGAGTGCCTGGAGACGACCGCTGTGGGCGTCCCTGCACGTACGCTGCGGCGTAAAGTGAATCTCTGTATGGATTCCCGCGAGAAGGCCAAGGGCGTTGTGTTCTGGCCGATAAAGGGCGCGCGCTTTGACGCCCATCAGTTTGTTAACCAAATGGAAAAGGATGGTGCATTGATGAGCATCGTTAATCAAGAAGCCGTGGAACAAAACACCTTCACCATGTATGCGCCGGTGGACGATACCACCAAGGCGTTGCTGAAACTCGCCAAGGGTTACCAGCGCCGCTTCAAGGTGAAGAAGGTCGCCATTACGGGTAGCAACGGAAAGACGACTACCAAGGAAATGACGAAGGCTGTCCTTTCGATGAAGTTCAATACCCATGCGACGGCAGGGAACTTCAACAACCACATCGGCGTCCCGATGACCCTTTTCCAGCTCAAGCATTCCCATGAAGCGGCTGTCGTCGAAATGGGAACGAGCGGCCCCGATGAAATTCGCCCGCTGTCTTTGGCGACGGAGCCGGATGTGGCCGTGATTACGAACATCGGCGCAAGCCACCTGGAACGCCTCGGCGATTTGGACGGCGTGTTCCGCGAAAAGATTACCATCAGGGACGGACTCCGCAAGGGCGGCACGCTCATCTTGAATGCTGATGATCCGCGCCTGTGCAAGGTGAAGTCGACCCGCAATGTGAAGGTTCTGACGTTTGGGATGAACCACGGCGTCATTCGCCCCGAAAAACTGGTGTGGAACGACGATTCCTGCGCCGATTTCTACGTCGGCCGTACGCATATCGTGCTGAACGTTCCCGGAACGCACAACCTCTATGATGCCCTTGCCGCCATCGCGGTGGGCAAGACGTTCGGCATTCCCATGACGGCTGTCGCGAAGGCGCTTTCGAATTACCGCGCGACGAACATGCGTATGGAATTCAAGAAGGCGAACGGCTTCAAGATTGTTTCGGACTGCTATAACGCGAATCCGTCTTCGACGAAGATGGCCCTCCAGACCATCGGGAACATGAAGACGACCGGTAAGCGTATCGCCGTGCTGGGAGACATGCTGGAACTGGGTAAGGAAAGTGCGAATATGCATGCCCAGATTGGCGCCCTTGTTCCGGAAATGAATTTTGACCTGCTCCTGACCGTAGGCAAGGATGCCCGCAACTATGTGAAGGGCGCAAAGTCCCGCGGCATGAAGGCCGTATTCCATTTCGATTCCGTACAGGAAATCATCGAGTTCCTGGGTGACATCGTGTCTGAAGGCGATATCTTCTTGGTCAAGGGAAGCCGTGGGATGCACATGGAACAGGTCGTAGATGCCCTTTTGAAGATGACCCCGGTATTTAAGGCTTAATTGTAGATGAACGGTTCTGTCAAGACATATGGCGTAAACAAGCTTTTGCTGCTCTCGACACTCGTGTTGATGTGTCTCGGCTGCGTTGTCGTCTATACGGCATCGACGACGCACGCGCTCAAGCTTGGCCTTACTCCGGAATACTACCTCAAGGCGCATTGCTGGAAGGTGGTTGTTGCCTTGGCGGCCATGTTTGTCGCGGCGAAGGTGGATTATTCCATCTGGAAGAAGGGAGCCCGTGTTATTTTTGCGGTCGGTTGCATCTTGACGCTTGCCGCTATTGTCGCCGGTGGTGACGTGAAGGGCGCGAGCCGTTGGATTTGGGGCATCCAGCCCTCCGAAATTTTGAAACTCGGCCTCATCACGATGGTGGCGACCAAGCTTTCGGAAGCGGGGATGTACATCAAGACGCTCAAGTGCAGCGTTATCCAGCCCGGTGTGCCGTTCGTGATTTCGGCTATCTTGCTTGCGTTGCAGCCGAATTTCTCCATGCTGATTTTGTTTGCGGGAATAACCATCGTGCTCTTGCTGGTGGCCGGAGCCCGTCTCAAGTATTTGCTGCCTGTTATGGGCGGTGGCGCCCTGGTGGGTGTCATTGCGCTTTTGATCAAGTCCCATACCTCCAAACGTATCGCGGCGTTCCTCGACCCGACAGCGAACCAGAATTCCGCCATGCAGGGGGAAAGGGCGCTGGAAGCTTTAGGGAATGGAGGCATTTTCGGTACGGGTATCGGTATGGGAATGCAAAAGCTGGGTTATTTGCCGGAAGCCCACAAGGACGTCGTCTACGCCGTGATTGGCGAGGAGATGGGCTTTATCGGAACGTTCCTTATCTTGGCGCTTTTCGGTTGCATTTTCTACCAGGGATTCGAAGTGGCGCGAAATTCTTCTACCCGCTTTGGAAAGTACATGGCGGTGGCCCTGACGATTTCGCTGTTCCTGAACTTCCTGGTTCACGTTTGCGTTTGTACCGGCCTTTTCCCGACGACGGGACAGCCGTTGCCTTTCTTGAGTTTTGGCGGAACGAACCTGATATTCTCGGGGTTGTTCATCGGAATCTTGTTGAACATTTCCAAGTCGGGAACGGGCAAGAAGATTGTCGAACCTTACATGAGCGGGTGCGAAAGCTCTGCCGCCCAGGCGTTCAGTGGCTTTGAATTTATGAGGACAGAAGAATGAAAAAGTTCCTGTTTGTATGCGGTGGCACCGGTGGCCACATTTTCCCGGCGGTAGCTATCGCCGAAAGCCTCAAGAAGATGGGGTACACGGACATTACGTTCGCGGGCCGCAATAATTCTATGGAAGAACGCCTTGTGGCGAAGGACTGGCCGTACGAATACATTACGGCAGAACCGCTGCACCGCGGACCGTTCCTCAAGAACCTCGCCCTTCCTTTCAAGCTTTCGAAGTCGCTGGTGCGTGCGAAAAGCGTGGTAAAGAAGGTGAACCCCGACGTGGTCGTCGCTACTGGCGGTTACGTGTCGCTCCCGATTGTGCTTGCCGCCGGAAGGCTCGGCATCCCTGTCTACCTGCAAGAACAGAATGCGGTCGCGGGTGTCGCAAACAAGGTCGGTGCCCGTTATGCGAAGAAGATTTTCGTGACGAGCGATGATGCGGCGAAGTTCTTCCCTGCCGATAAGACGAGCGTTTTTGGAAACCCGGTGCGCAGGCTTCCCGACGGGGATTCCCTGGCACGCCCGGCTGAATTTGCGGAAGGCAAGAAGGCCGTGTTTATCGTGGGCGGCTCCCAGGGAGCTGCGGGCATCAACGTGAAGATTGAAGAAAGCATCAAGGCGATTACGGCTCGTAACGATGTGTCTGTCGTGTGGCAGGTCGGCGTGAAGAACGTCGATTCCATTAACGCGCGCGTCGGTGAACTCCCGAATGTCGCTGTTCGCGGATTCCTGGACGATATCTACGCCTACATGAAGCATGCCGACTTGATTATCAGCCGTGCAGGGGCTTCTGCCCTGGCCGAAATCCTCGCTTTCGGCAAGCCCTCGATTTTGCTGCCGTACCCGCATGCGACGGCCAACCACCAGGAACATAATGCCCGCGTGGTCGAAAAGGCGGGCGCCTGCCTCGTGGAACTCGATAGCGACCCGAACGATTTGTGGAACAAGGTGGAATCGCTGTTGTTCAATGACGAAAAGTTGAAAAAGATGGCCGCTGCGGCGAAGGGCCTTGGAATGCCCGACGCGGCGGACAGGATTGCGAGAGCCATCCTGGAAATGGAAAAGGAAGAAGTATAATGCAGATTAATGATTGCAAGCGTGTTCGTCGGCTCCATTTCGTGGGCATTGGCGGTGCCGGAATGTCTGGCATTGCGGAAGTGCTGTACGAAAACGGTTTCGAAGTGACGGGTTCCGACATGGGTGAAGGCCAGGTCATCGATTACCTGAAGGGCCTTGGCATCCGTGTGGATTCCAAGCACGAAGCAAAGAATGTCGAAAATGCCGACCTTGTCGTCTACTCCTCTGCCATCCCGCACGATAACCCGGAACTGGTCGAGGCGCGTAACCGCCGTATTCCCGTTATCCGTCGCGCCGAGATGCTCGGCGAACTAATGAGACTCAAGTACACTCTCGCCATTTGCGGTACGCACGGCAAGACGACTACGACGTCCATTGTCGGGCAGATTTGGGAAGAAGCCGGTCTGGACCCGACGATTATCGTGGGCGGTGTCGTTAAGGGCAAGGGCAGCGGAGCGAAGGTTGGCCGCGGTGATTACCTGATTGCCGAAAGTGACGAATTTGACCGCAGCTTCCTTTCGATGATGCCTTCTTCGGCTATCGTGACCAACATTGACGCCGACCACCTGGATACTTACGAGAACATCGAAGAAATCAAGGATGCGTTCGTGCAGTTCGTGAACAAGATTCCGTTCTACGGCCAGGCGATTTTGTGCCTTGACGATGCAAACGTGCAATCGATCCTTTCGCGAGTCCGCAAGCCCCTGATTACGTATGGCTTTAGCCGCCAGGCGAAATACCGCATCGATAACCTGCGTTTTGAAAAGGGATTCCCTGTATTTGACATTTTGAACGACGGCGAAAGCCTGGGCGAATTCCGCCTCAAGATTCCTGGCCGTCATAACGTGCTGAATGCGACTGCCGCCGTGGCGCTCGCCATGGAAGAAGGCATTGCTCCGGATGTGGCGCGCAAGGCCTGTGCGGAATTCGAAGGCGTTACCCGCCGCTTCGAATTCATGGGCGAAAAGAACGGCGTGATGGTGTTCAACGATTATGCGCACCACCCGACCGAAGCGACGGCGACGCTGCTCGGGTTCCGCGAAGCTTTCCCGGACAAGAGAATCGTGGTTGCATTTCAGCCGCACCTCTTTAGCCGTACGCGCGACCAGCACGAAGCCTTCGGTATGGCTTTTGCGAACTGCGACGTTCTCTTGGTGACCGATATTTACCCCGCGCGTGAACGCCCGATTGAAGGCGTGACGGGTGCGCTTGTCGCCAACAGTGCGACCGACCGCGGCCACCGTAATGCCCGTTTTGTCGGTGACCAGAAGAATTTGCTCCCGATCCTCAAGGAAGAACTCCGCAAGGATGACGTGGTGGTGTTGATGGGCGCCGGGAATGTTTACAAGCTTGGCACCCGTATTTTGGAGGAATGCGTTTGACCGGATCCAAAACGACATTTTGGGGCCGTAGGATAGGCTACAACGAAGAAAAGCGGAAGCGGGAACGCGCGCAGAAGATGAAGCGTGGCGTCGGTGGAACCTTCCGCTGGTTCAAGCGTCGTGGCTGGATTCTTTGCGTGGTCTTGCTTGTCGCCGGTGGGGCCGCATGGAACTACAGGTTCTATTTGCAGCGCTTCAACCCGATGGAACTGCGTCACTTGCAGTATATCGATATTGAAGGCAACAGAATGCTTTCGTGGGAAGACGTGGTGCAGAACGCCCAGGTGGAACCGGGAATGCTCATGTCCGAAGTGAACGCCGACTCTGTCGAGGCAGCCCTGTTGCAGATGCCGCTTATCCATTCCGTGACCGTGAAGAAGTATTTCCCGTCGTCGCTCGATATCAAGCTCAAGGAGGCATCTCCGATTGTATCCGTCTTCGATGGCGGTCGGGCGACCGTTTACTCTGAACGCGGCAAGGTTTTGCCCTTGTCCATGACGACCGCGCTCCATTTGCCGGTTGTTGACGTGGAATCGGTCGAAAAGATCAAGCCGATATCGCTGTTCCTATATGCGATGCGCTCTGAAAACAAGAAGCTTTACGACAAGGTTTCTCAAGTAGGGTGGAGCGAAAAGGACCGTGCTTTTGAAGTGTACTTTAGGGATGTCGGCTATAAGGTTTTGTTCCCGGAAACGGGTTGGGGAGGCGTGATGTTTTCCTTTTACGAAACCGTCAAGGCGGGCTTCCCGCAGGATTTGCGTTGTGCTGGCGAAGTGGACATGCGTTACGCCGGTTTTGCTTATGTGAGAAATTTTGACAAGAGGTGTGTCAATGGATGAAAACAAACAGAATGAAATAAGAAAGGAAGACCTGATTTTTGGTCTTGACATAGGGGCTTCCAAGATCAACCTGTTCATGGGGGCCGTTACCGACGATTCCGTCCGCGTGCTGGAATGTGGCGACTTGCCGCTGACCAATGCCGACGAGATGGATTCCGTGGTGGAAACGCTTCAGAAGGCGGCTCGCCAGCTGGAATCCCTTGCATCCGTCGATGTTCACGATGTCTATGTGGGCATTGCGGGCAAGCACGTCTCTTCGCTGCATTACAAGGGCCTCATCACGCTCCCGACAGGGGAAGTCCGCAGCCAGGATATCGAGAATGTCAAGAATCAGGCAAGTACTATCCCGGAATCCGCCGGGCAGATTATTCACGTGTTCCCCGGAGAATTTACGCTGGATGACCAGGGCGGTATCCGCAATCCGAAGGGGCTCAATGGACGCCGTCTGGGTGTGGATGTTCAGGTTGTCACCTCACGACCGAACGCCATCCAGAACCTGGATAAGTGCGTCAAGAGCGCTGGCTTGCACGTGATGGACTTTGTGCTGGAACCGCTTGCGGCTGCCTACGCCGTGCTGACCGATGATGAACGTGAATTGGGCGTCGCGCTGATTGATATCGGTGCGGGCTCGGCCGATATTGCCGTATTCGTCGGTGAATCGGTTCGCTATACGGCTTCGCTGGACTTGGCGGGCAATTCGATTACGAGCGATATCAGCAAGTGTCTCAAGGTGCCTATATCGCTTTCCAAGGCCGAAGAAATCAAGAAGAAGTATGGGACGTGCAAGATCAGCAACCTGATCGAAGACGAGACCTTCCCGGTGCCGGGTGTCGGTGACCGCGGTGACGTCCAGTGCTCGCGCAAGCTTCTCGCTCGCGTCATCAGCGCCCGCGTAGCCGAAATCTTTGGCATCTTGAAGGCGGACCTTGAAAAGAACAAGATGGATTCCCTTATCAATGGCGGCATTGTACTCACGGGCGGGTGCTGCTCTCTGGAAGGAATCGACGAACTTGCGGACAAGGTGTTCGGCAAGCCGGTGCGCATTGGCCACCCCAAAGGCACAAGCGGCATCCAGGAAGCTTTCCGTAACCCGTCCTATGCAACCGGAATCGGGCTCCTGCATTATGCGGCGCGTAAACAGCGCCAGAACAGGAAGCGTGAAACCGGGAAACAGATTTCCGTGTCGGTGAAAAAAGGTTTTCAGCGTTTCATGGATTTCTTCAAGACCTATTTCTAACAACAACCACTCACAATCAATCAGGGAGATAAACTATGAGTGAATTCGAAAACAACGGACCATCTCATATCATGATGGATGAATCAACCATAAACAACGCCAAGGTCAAGGTGTTCGGCGTCGGCGGTGCCGGCGGCAATACCGTGAACCGTATGGTGGGCATGAACATTGAAGGTGTGGAATACTACGCCGTCAATACCGATGCGAAGGCTCTCGAGCTGAGCAAGGCCGACCACAAGATTGCCATTGGCCAGAAGACGACGAAGTCTCTCGGTGCCGGCATGAGGCCCGATGTGGGCAAGAAGGCCGCCGAAGAGAACATTGAAGAACTGAAGGACGCCATGCAGGGCGCCGACATGATCTTCATTACGGCCGGCATGGGCGGCGGAACCGGTACGGGTGCTGCTCCTGTCGTCGGTACGATCGCTCGCGAAATGGGCATCCTCACCGTCGCCGTGGTAACCAAGCCGTTCAAGTTCGAAGGCAAGCGTCGCGGTTCGCTCGCTGCCGAAGGCATCCAGGCCCTCCGTTCTGCTGTCGATACCATGATTGTGGTGGACAACGAAAAGTTGATGAACGTCGTGCAGTCGACGGACAAGACCCTCACTCTGGATGGTGCTTTCCGCCTGACCGACGAAATCCTCGGCAACGCCGTACGCAGCATCTGCGATATCATGTTCCGCCATGGCCTTATCCACGTTGACTTTGCTGATATCCGCACCGTTATGACGAACGGCGGCTCTGCCCTCATGGGTACCGGTATCGCCGAAGGCGAAAACCGCGGCATCCGTGCGACGGACCTGGCCCTTTCTTCTCCGCTCCTGGAAGACATCAATGTCGAAGGTGCTACCGGTGTGCTCGTGAACGTTTCCCATGGCGAAAACTTCTCCATGCTCGAATACAACGAGGCGATGGAACACATCCACGAAGCGGTGAGCGACATGAACGACCCGAACATCATCATGGGCGATATCCTGTTGCCGGAACTCGGTGACAAGGTTTGCATCACCATCATTGCTACGGGTTGCGGCGGCCTTTCCAAGCAGGAAAGCGCTCCGATGTTCACTGAAGGATCCCTGACTGCCCCGCAGTCCAAGGTGCGTGACCTCGTGAATTCTGTGGGTGCCCCGGCAACTCCGGCCCAGGCTCCTGTCCAGCCTGCGGTGCAGCATGTTGCCCAGCCGACGGTCCAGCCGGCGACTCCGCGTCCGACCAACTTCAACTTTGCTGCCCTTGCCCATGGCACGATCCCCATGCCGACTGTCGCACAAGACGCCAGGACGGTTCCGATGAATGCGATGCCCTCCAAGGCTCCGGTTGAAGAATCGAAGTATGCTTCGTCCATGTTCGACGCCAAGGCCCCTGTCGAAGAAGAAATCGTTCTGACCCAGGTGACGCCGAGCCTGCGCGATACCGAGGAAATGGCTGCTATGGCCGATACGGACCCCCTGTCTAACGGGGATTACGGTACGCCGGCCATTATGCGCCAGCCCGAACCCGCTGCTCAGCCTGCCCAGGCCGAACAGAGCTCGCTGAAGTACCCCGAGAATTCCCTCAAGACGAATGGTGTTGACTACGACATGCCGGCATTCCTCCGCATGAGTGGGAACGACCTGTTCTAATCTGTAAGAATCAACAATAAACACACACAACGGATGCGCAGGAGCGCATCCACCACAACACAAGGGGGTCGCCCGGGTCTCCCTGCCCGGGCGACTCTTCCCTGATTTTTAGCACGTCTGGCCTAGTGCCAGACGTTTGCTTTTTTTGGTTGTTATCATTCCCGCAGAGGCGCTCAGCGCTTTTTTTTTGTATTTTACAGGTATGGATTTTCGCCGTTCAGTGATTAGTCTTTCGGTGCTTTTCGCGACCGCCTTTTGCGCGGCGTCTCCGGCGCATTCGCAGTCGGGCGAAAACGGCTATTTCCAGATCGGTACGGACTTTGACATCGGCTTGAACGGCGGCCCTACGGATCCCGACTTTGCGGTAGATACGGCCGACTGGTATGGCAATAACTGGCGAGGCCTGCAGATCCCGCTCGAAAACGCCCGCAGTTACGAAGAACACCTCGACCCGTTCTTTACGCTAAGCTTCCGCGCTGGTTACAAGAATTTCCACGTGCTCCTGGAAGCGCCATTGCGTCGCGATCTCGAAGCCTGGTACCAAGACGACCTCCACAAGAATTTTACGTACGATCCGAGCGAACTCGACATCAACGTTCCGAACATCGCCTACGCCAAGTGGTATAACCCGGTGGGATTCGTACAGTTCGGCCGTTTCGCGGTAGACGACCTGAAGGTTTCGAAGAACGACATCTTGGTAGGCGGCGCTCCGTACCATGACGGTGTCCATTGGAAGTTTACGCCCGGCATCTTCCGCTACGACTTCCTTTACAGTTCGCTCAATGCCTGGCTGTATGGCGACGTCGTGGACCCGGCGACCGGATGCCCGCCTGAAGGGACGGAAGCTTACGCGCAAAAATGCACGCCGCCTTCGAACCAGGTGGCGAACCAGCGCAACCGCACCTATACCGACAATATCAAGACGTTCATGTTCCACCGCTTTGGCGTAGAGACCCGCAAGTTCTGGATTTACGTGGTCGAACAGAGCATGATTGGCGGCAAGGCTCCCGAGTTCCGCTCCATGAGCCCGTTCATCTACTGGCATGACAACTACGCGACCGGCTATACTTCGGCGGCGACCTCTGCCGAATTCGGCTACAAGACGAGCAATGGCGCGAAGTTCTATACCCAGGTGAACATGGAAGACATCAATAGCCCGGTAGGCGAAGACGATGATAAGGGCACGAGCCGCTCTGTCATCAACTACATGGTCGGCTATTTCCAGGAACTGCAGACGGCGCGGTACGGGAAGTTCTCTTGGAGGCTCGACGTGGTGCGTACCGACCCGGTGGCGAACAACAGCAAGCTGCCGCTCCTCAAGTACACGAGCCGCCGCAATTACCGCAGCAACTACCGCGAACAGGATGACGAAGATTACGCCGATGCCTATTTCGTCGATTACCCGATTGGGTACCGCCGTGGTGCGGACGCCCTTGATATGTGGCTCGACCTCGGTTGGGAACGCGGTAGGCATTCCCTTGAATTGACGTTTGCCTGGCTGCGCCAGGGCGACAAGGAAATGTACACCGATTACAACGAAGCCCTTGCGGGCGGGGAATACGCTCCTTCCGGCGTTGAAGAAGCGCAGTACCTCTTCGATGGCGTTTACCGCATGAAGGTGAACGGCTGGTTTGGTTTCTACCTGGGTGGAGGAATGCGCCTGTACGAAAATCTGGCCCATGAAAACGGCAACGACGGTGTTGATGGCTGGCTCCGCTCGGGCGTCAGGTTCAATTTCAATCCGGTCGACATGAAGTTCTAGTTTTTTTGCTAAGGGAGGCGTTCATGAAAAAAGCGTTGTTCTGTAAAACGTATCTTGGAATTGCCCTTGTTGTGTCTGCGTGCGCGGCTCTTGTCGCCTGCAGTGATGATGATGACGACTTTTTCTTCGCGGAGGTGGGCGAGGATGGTGTGGAACCGGAAGATGAAATCCGTATGGTCCGGACTTATGAACGGCTTCCGGAATGTTCTTTCTTCCGGGAAGGCGTTGAATACTATGTGAAAAGTGAAATGAAATCCTATACCTGTGATGGCGAGGAATGGGTGAGCGGTGATGGAAAATTTGCTTCCAGCAGTAGCATGCATTCTTCATCTTCATATGATGATTTCTTTGATAGACTTTCGTCTGTGGTGACGGATTCCATTCTGCCGATTCAGCATTTGCTCGATTCGATTGCAGCTCTCTATGCGTCCAGTTCGTCCTGGATGACAATACCGATGCTCAGCTCGAGCAGTTCCATCCCGGCGATGTATTCTTCCTCCCTCCCGACATTCTTGTTCTCTTCGTC
>CACXKY010000001.1 GCA_902768325.1 Fibrobacter succinogenes | reverse complement strand
ATGGTGGACTCTTCCCGATTCGAAGTCATTGAAGCGGGCCTCAAGTGCGCCCAGGGCAAGTGCATCGTGAACTCCATCTCCTTGAAGATGGGCGAACAGGCGTTTATCGAACATGCGCTCACCATCAAACGCCTCGGCGGTGCAGTCATCGTGATGCTCTTTGACGAAGAAGGCCAGGCCACCAACTACGAGCGCCGCGTACAAATCGCCGCCCGCGCTTACGACATCATGGTGAAGAAGCTTGGCTTCGACCCCTCCGACATCATTTACGACCCGAACGTGCTGACAGTCGCGACCGGCATGGCCGAACACAACGCCTACGCCATCGACTTTATCCGCGCCGTCCGCTGGATTATGGACAACCTTCCCGGCGTACGCATTTCGGGCGGTCTTTCGAACCTTTCGTTTGCATTCCGCGGTAACAACTACCTACGCGAAGCGATGCACACGACGTTCCTGCATTACGCAATTCCGAACGGCATGGGCATGGCCATCATGAACCCCAGCGCGATTATCGAATACAAGACGATTCCGCTCGAACTCCGCATGGCGATTACCGAAGTCATCTACAATACGGAACCGGATGCGAGCGAAGTGCTCATCGAAATTGCAAGTCGCATGACCGCGGCCGCCACGGCCGCCAAGGAAGCGGGCACCAAGTACGACCCGAAGGCGATTTTCGCCATGAGCACAGGCGCAAGCAGTTCTTCTGACGACAGCGCGAACGCCGCCGCTGACGCCAAGCCCACTACGCCCGAAGAACGCCTGCAAGAAGCTTTGCTCAAGGGAACTTCCACGACGCTTCAGCCCGACCTGATGGAACTCATCAACCGCGGCGACAGCCCGGTGGGAATTATTTCAGGTCCGCTCATGGACGGCATGAACGAAGTCGGCCGCCGCTTCGGCGAAGGCAAGATGTTCTTGCCGCAGGTAGTGAAGACAGCCCGTACCATGAAGAAGGCGGTGGAAATCTTGCAGCCTTACATCGAAGCGGGCAAGGATGCCAACGCATCGAGCCGCGGCAAAATCGTAATCGCCACCGTGAAAGGCGACGTGCACGATATCGGCAAGAACATCGTCTCCGTGATTATGGCCTGTAACGGCTACGAGATGGTGGACCTCGGCGTGATGGTTCCCGAAGATGTCATCGTGAAGGCGGTCATCGAGAACAAGGCCGACATCTTGAGCCTCTCTGGACTGATTACGCCGTCGCTCGAAGAAATGTGTACCGTGGCGAAGGCTATGCAAGACGCAGGCCAGCGCATTCCGATTATTGTGGGCGGTGCCACCACCTCGCCTACGCACACTGCCGTAAAGATTGCCCCGTGCTACGACGGTCCCGTATTCCATGTGCGCGACGCCGCCAGCAACCCGGGCCTCGCCCAGAAACTTTTGGATCCGGCCACTAGCGAGACTACGATTCGCGAAAACCGTGAAGAACAGCAGCGCATCCGCGACAAGCAGAACGGCATCCAGACCGAAGCCGCAAGCGCCATGGCCGCTGCCGAAAAGACTCCCGAAGAACGCCGCTTCCAATGCGACTGGAGCAAGTACCAGCCATGCGAACCCCCATTTATGGGCGAAAGCAAGCTCCCGCCCATCGCGCTCGAAAAAGTCATCCCGCTTATCAGCTGGGAATACTTCTTCTTCACCTGGAAAATCAAGCCCGAAGAGGAAGAAGCCAAGAAGCTCAAGGCCGACGCAGAAGCGCTCATCAAGTCGCTCACAAAGCCCGAATATGCACTGCGTGCCGTGCAGGCGTTCTACCCTGCTGCCGGTACGGAAAAGTCGGTAATTTTCAACACGGGCCGTACCGGCACCGACTCCGACCTTGTCGAAGTCGCCACGGCACGCCAGCAGAATCCCGAAGGCACTTGCCTCGCGCTCTGCGACTATGTGGCGCCCGCCAATGCGAACACCGCAAGCGTCTTCGCCGCTCCCGCCGGTAAAGATGTATTCCGCGACATTGTGGGAGCCTTCGCCGTCACCGTAAGTGACGCCTTCGTCAAGCGCCTCGAAAAACTCAAAGCCGAACAGGGCGGCAGCGACTACGACGTTCTCTTGATGCAGACGGTCGCCGACCGCCTCGCCGAAGCTGGCGCCGAATACTTGAGCCAGGAACTCGCCCGCACCAACAACTGGAAGGGCATCCGCCCGGCCGTCGGCTACCCCGTGCTCCCGAACATCAAGGAAATCTTCAACATCGCAAAACTCATCGATTTTGGTAGCGTAGGCATCAGCCTCACCGAAAACGGCGCCATGTACCCGCAGGCCTCCGTAAGCGGCCTCTACATCAGCCACCCCGAAGTCGATTACTTCCACGTGAAGCAATAAATATTTTCTAAATTTGGCGCCATGGCAGAAAAGAAGAAGATACTCGTAATGGTCGCTAGCCCGAAAAAGGAACGCAGCGGCACGCTCATTCCGACCAAGGCGTTCGTACAAGGACTCGAAGAAAACGGCGACTACGAAACCGAATACCTCTTCATCGACAATCTGAACATCAAGCCCTGCCGCGGTTGCCTCAGTTGCTGGGGACGCCCCGACGGAAGCTGCTTCATGAAGGACGACGACATCCCCTGGGTGCGCGAAAAGCTCATCAACTCGGACATCGTCATCTGGAGTTTCCCGCTGTTCCTGTTCAGCATTCCCGGACAGATGAAGGTCCTGATGGACCGCATCGTCGGCATGGTGCACCCGTACATGGGGCAGAAACTGAAGGAAGGCGCCAACGCATTGAATTCGCACCTGCACGGATTGCAGTTCCAGAAAGAAGGCCAGAAAATCATTTTGCTTTCAAGCTGCGCCTGGATGGACCTGGACGTCGTTTACGAACCGATCCGCAAGCAGTTCGACATCATTCTCGGGCATGAAGGCTATACGCTTATCGCCTGCCCGCAGATGCGCGCGCTCGACCACCGCGGTGGCCCGCGCCGCCTGAACATGCTGCGTGAAAAGTACCGCAAGGGCGGCGAGGAACTTGCCAAGACCGGCAAGCTTTCTCAAGAAGCGATTGACGTGATGCAGAAGCCCATCTTCAGCGATGACGCCTACGTGACGCTCGTGACCGAATTCGTCACGCACATGTTCGACCGCGACGATAATTTCTAGTTGCGTTTCTGGCCGAACCAGTAGGTAAAATAAAGGCGGAACCGGAGTTCGTGTATATCGACTTTGCGGTAACTATCCGTTTCCTTGTACATACCCAAGAATTCATAACCCGTCCGGAGTCCCAATTCGGCGCCATTGTTCTTGAATCCAAAAGCAACCACTGCATCGAGCCAAAGGTCATTGCCGTAATCCACTTCTTCTTGCGAAAAGACTTCGGTTCCATCCACTTCAATTTTCTCGTCGACTTGCGGGATTCTGAAACTGGGACCCGCCGAAACAAACACGTTTTCCGCCACAAAAACATTCCACATCACGGTAAATTCCATACCGTAGGTTTCCACCGAGTCCACAACCGTTCGACGCAAGTATTCGTATTCACCCGCAAAACCGAAGGTTCCGTCTAGACCGATATCGGCAAGTACCGATGCCCTTGATGTAACAGGGAACGCCATTCTAAAATATATCCCGAAGCCAGCCGAATAATTATCGCTGTATAGATCTTTGTCGGAGCCGGTCATGTACGACGGGCCCATGCCGAGCATGGCGCCCATACTGAATTTTTCGAAGGCGCCCACGCCATCTGCAAAAGTGGGAACGGCAAGCCACAAAGAAAGGAGAACGGTAACAATTTTATTTTGCATCGTTCACCACCGGGATTACAATGGGACTATCATTCACACCGCCGGACAAAATCAACTTATTCGGAAGTGGGCTCACTTTCAAGTAAGGATCAAACGATTTTTTCGTCTCGAAATTAACATCCAGAGCCTCAACAACAATCATACCGGAACCAACCTCCCAATTGCCCGCAGAGTCAATATTCTTGAGAACCTTGCTAAGATCAATGGAAAGGGATGCTCGATTTTTCTTACCATCCGAAACAGAAAAACTGATTTTTCCAGCCGCATCGGCGTAAATCGTATCCTTAATGACGATTGTGGTATCGCGTTTAATCCATTCGTCTCCTTTATAATACCCTTCCAGCGTAATCGCATTGACAGAATCTTTTGCACAATTCAAGTTCATGACGGAAGGTACATAGGTATCACCTTTCATGAATTCAACTTCGCCCTGGAAATAGGAAATCAACGGTTTCATCTCGCCCGAATTTTCATCCTTGACTTGCAGGGAAAGGAGTGACGCGTCCTTGAATCCAGAAATCGTTTTGTAATAGGTGCAACCGGTATTAGGTGAACAATCACTAATCCGGGACTCTTCCAAGGTAAAACCGGAGAAGACGATTCCGCAACTTTTCGACTTGGCAACCACTCGACAAGACAGAGCGAATTCCAAACCGGCAAGGTCCGTAAGCAGCACCTCGTTTTCTTTTTCGTTGACAGTGGTGATGTAGGAATCACCACTGTTTGTGCTACAGGCGACAAACAATAAAAAAGAGAGCAATATGAAAGCAAGCTTTTCCATCAAAAACAAAATAACCTCATAATACACAAAAAGCAAATTCATTTGTAAAATAAAAAGAAAAACCCCGGCACGAAGCCAGGGTTTTCCGTAAAAGCAAATTCGCAGATTAGCGCTTGCTGAACTGGAAGTGCTTACGAGCCTTCTTGCGGCCGAACTTCTTACGTTCAACGGCACGAGAGTCGCGAGTCATCAAGCCTTCCTTCTTGAGGGCCGGCTTGTCTTCAGCGTTGTTCGCAACGAGGGCGCGAGCGATGCCCAGACGGACAGCACCCATCTGACCGGCGATTCCACCGCCACGAGCGGTGACTTCGACGTCCCATTCTTCAGCGTTGCCGAGGATGGCGAACGGAAGGTTGGCGATCATGTTCTGCACTTCAGAATGGAAGTAATCCTTGAAATCACGACCATTGATAGTGCGCTTGCCGGAACCCGGCTTCAGGACCACAGCGGCGATGGCATTCTTACGACGGCCGGTGCCGCGGTAGATCTTCTTATTCTTTGCGGTAGCGATAGATTTATCCTCCGTTCTAAATTACAAGTCTACGACTTCGGGATTCTGTGCTGCGTACGGATGTTCGGCGCCAGCAAAGATTTTGAGTTTCTTGACCATCTTGTGGCCCAGAGCGCTGTGAGGGAGCATTCCCCAGATAGCCGCAGTCAGCGGAGCGGTCGGATCCTTGGCCATGAGATCGGCAAAGTTGATCCAGCGTTCGCCGGCGATGTGACCGGTGTGGTGGAAGTATTCCTTCTGCAGGTTCTTGTTGCCGGTCACGGCAACCTTTTCGGCGTTGATAACAACGACGAAGTCACCAGTGTCGACGTTCGGGGAATAGATAGCCTTGTGCTTGCCCATGAGGAGACGAGCAACTTCGCTTGCAACGCGTCCCATAGGTTTTTCCGCTGCGTCCACAAGCTTCCACTTGCGGGAGACGGACTTGGGGTTTACCGTAATGGTCTTCATGTAAATCCTCTAGATAGGTTTCCGGAGCAACCCTTTGCCCCGTGAAAGTGGAAACAAATATAGACGATTTCGAAGGCCTTGACAAGGACAAAAAGTCAAGAAAATGTATAAATCCGCGTAATTTAAGGCTAAAACACTCTATCAATTGATAGAATTGTTATAATTGATATAGCAAAAATCAGCTTTTTGCCTTCTTTTGACGGGCCGCGGAAGCCCTTTTCCGCATAATCGCCAAGGCATGGCTCCTACGGCGAGCCGTCTCCTGGAGGTTCACGGATTCATCGTACTCATCCACGATTTCGCGTCCGAGGATTTCTTCCAGGACATCTTCCAGGCTCACGATTCCCGCGATGGCCCCCCATTCATCCACGACGCCCACGATGTGGCCGCGCTGTTTGAGGAAGCGGAGCAGGAGTTTTTCTAGCGTGACACTATCGGGAATCAACTGAAGCGGACGCATGAGCTGGCGGAGCTTTACATCACGACGGCCTTCGGCCAAAAAGTTGTAGGCATCGCGACGCAGTACGATTCCAATCCATTCGTCCTTGTTCTTGCCATAAAGCGGGATTCTGGAAAACGGCCAGTTACCGCGTTCATCCAACGTCTCGCCGATGGTCTTGTCCGCCGGCAGCGAAAAGACGACATGCCGCGGCGTCATCACCTTACGGGCCGTTACAGAATTCAAGGCCAAGATATTCTTGATGACCGAAGCCTGGTGCTTGTCAATGACCTCTTCGCGGAGGCCGAGGCTCACAAGGCTATTGATATCTTCAATGCTGACTTCCTTTTTCTCTTCGTCCTGGCGCGTCCAATGTTTCGTCAACGTGAGGCAGAGCCAGATGACGCCCGTCCAGCCGAGAATCTTCGTTATATAAAAGAACGGGACCGATACTAACGGGGCGCAGATACGGGCCTGCTTGACGCCCAAGGTCTTCGGCGTAATTTCGCCAAACAGGAGGATGAGTATCGTCAAGATAATCGGGAGCGCCATTGCCGCCGTCGGGGAAAGGCGCTTGACCGCAAGTGCCGTCGCAAGGGACGCCCCTACCGTATTGGCGACCGTATTCACCACAAGCACCGACGCGATATAGCGGTCGATGTTCTCCTTGACATGCATAAGGTACCGGGCCGTAAATTTTTTCTGTTTACGCAGGTACTCCACCGTCGAAGGCGGCACGCTGTAGAACGAGGCCTCCGTCACGGAACAGAACGCCGAGATGGCAAGGCACGCAAGAACTGTAAGGACGATAGGGAGCATGGAAGGAGTGAAATATGAGGTTAGTAGGTTTCTCCCAGGAATTCAGGAGCGATAGCCCAGAAACGGGTCTGTTCGAAATCGACCACGTAATCTATCATGGCCTTGGGATTCGGCACGAGGAAATCCGTATCGGTATTCAACTGGACCAGTTCAATATCGGTCGAAGCGCTGATACCCGCCATCTCCCGCGCCATGGCGATAGCATCGTCAATACCGCCAACGCCATGCACGAGCCCGGCTTCAAGCGCCTTGTAACCGGCCATCACGCGGCCACCGCCATAAGCGGTATCGACAACCGCCTGCGGGATTCCCGTCGCCTTCGAGACAATTCCCGTAAAGCGTTCGTAGAAGTCATCCATGTATTCTTGGAGGGCAGCCTTTTCTTCGTCCGTCCACGGGCGCGAAAAAGATTCCGCATCCGAATGACCGTGGGTCTTTACGAACTCGGGTTTCACGCCGACCTTCTGCATGAGGCCGCTCAAGTCCACCTTACCGCCGTAGATGCCGATGCTACCGACGATGGAGTGATTCTCTGCAAGGATGGTATCGGCACCGCAGGCGATGTAGTAGGCGCCCGAAGCACCCATGCTACCGATGCTCGCCACCACCGGGATTCCCTGCTCGCTCACGTTCCGCAGGGCATGCCAAATCTTGTCCGACGCAATCGCGCTACCGCCCGGCGAAGAAATGCGGACAATCAAGGCGTCCGCGCCAGTAGCGGGAAGCTTGCGCAGGCTCTCGCTCACGGAACGTTCCATCCGCGAATCGATCGTCCCATCGATATTGAGGAGCGCCACCTGGGTACGGTGCGCCCAGCTTTCATCGAACATTCTGCGGTTGCTCGGCGTCCACGTACGGAACTTCGCCTGCGGGGCGTCCAAGTCAAAGAACGTCTTGAGCGCATAGGCCGGAACCTGATCTATATAAAGCGCCGTATCGACAAGTCCAGCCTTTATCGCATGCTTTGCCGCGACCAGCGGGACTTCGGCCAAGGAGTCCAGCTGCGCCATCCGCTGTTCGATTCCCAAAGCGTTGCCAGAACGGTTTGCCGCCACGTTCGTATTCACGATTTTCCACAAATCCTTATAGAGCGTCTCGATGTTCGAGCGGGCCTCCTGCGACATGGAATCGGCCACATAGTGTTCAACCGCGGACTTGTAAGCCCCATGGCGCAAGAATTCCACCTTCACGCCGAGCTTATCCAAGAGCCCCTTGTAGAACAGGCTGCTGCCGCCAAAACCGCGCCACGCAAAATGGGCAGAAGGTTCAACGACAATCCTGTCTGCAGAAGATGCAGCGAAAAGCACCGACGGGCGAATATCATCTACATATGCAATCGTCTTGCCGCCACGGGCCCTATGCCTGCGAATCAACCGGTTGATTTCGCCAGAGACACCCATATTGCCCTTATAACCCGAGAAGTCCAGAATCACAAGCCCGCACGACGGGTCGTTCAGCAAATGCTCGAAGGTATTCCGCACTTTCAAGATTCCAATGGAACTCTTGTGGAAGAACGAGAACCCGTCTTCGACTTCCGACACCTGCATATCCAGGGGAACCCTCACGATTTGCGCCGCGATGGCCGCATGCGGGTCACGGGAACGGTGGAAGCCCCACGAACCTCCCTTGGGGAGGTAATCGTCATAAACCTTTACCGCCAACTCGTTGTAACCGCCGAACGAAGTGGATAGCGTCAGCGTGTATTCGTCATCGTCGCCATATACGGGGAGTTTGAAGCCGACGCGGAAATTGTACAAGTCCATCTCGAGGAGGAGCCGGTGTTCTTCCCAATCTTCCAAGTCGTAGCTCACGCCGAAATTGCGGCCTAGGCGAACGGTCGCGCCCACGTTGTGGATGCGCTTCATGGACTGCGGGCCTACATAGAGCAGGTTGTCACAGGAATAGCCCAAGGAGATATCGCGGAACGGGCGCACCATCGCACCCATGGCATACGTCCATTCCGTACCGCCGAAGTCGGCACTCCTGAAAGCCGAAAAGCGGCTACCCATGAACACGTAGCGGTTCAGGAGGTCAACCGAGTGTACCAAATTCCATCGTGTTTCGTCAAAACCGTTACCGTCTTGGCGGTAGTCGAAAGACGCGCCCCAATGTTCTAAATTGCCTCCCGTGCGGATGGCCGAAATCCCGTCATCGTACTGGTAGTCGACCAAGGCGCCCCACGAATCAAATGCAGCGAGGCCCGCCGGGTTTCCGAAAAGCCCGTGATCCCCTTCCAACGAGACAAAACGCGATTCACCGGGAAGGTAGGCGAACGCAACGGCAGAAAACGCCAGAATACCAAATGCAATCTTGTTCATCGAAATCATATTAGCAATTTTTTGCCAGGCCCCGAATCCACAAGGTCAATGTAATCCCATGACGGAGTAGCGCAATCTCTATTTTCTTCCACAACGAGAGCCTTGCGCACTCCACTTTCCGCATATACTCCCGGAAATAATCCTTCCGGACTTCGCCTGACAGCCGTTTCATCCTGGTCCAGTACGAATCCGGATTCTGGTCGTTCATATAAGTTAAGCCCCAGCTCACAGTCAGCAGGCGGTAGGCCTCACGGCCAAAAAGCGCCCGATTTGCCGCAAAGAAATCCCGATCGAAGGCGTTCAGGTAGCGGATAAGGTAAGGGAGCCCGCCGGCCTGGTAACGGTGCGTCGCCGAAGACGGATCCTGCCTATAAAAGTAGCCGCACTCGTTCAGGTACGATACCGTTCCCGCCTTTTGCATCATGGAATAGAAGAATATACGGTCTTCGCCAATGGCGAGATTCTTATCGAACAGGAACTGGTATTTTGCCCAGAATTCACGCTTGATCAGCTTGCAACAGACCGAGATGGCAGCCCCGTATTTCAGGTGCCTGACCCAGATAAACTGCTTCATGAGCTCCGTCCGTTGTTCATCGGATAGTGCTGCAACGGTTTGCTTCTCGTAGGCTTCCTTTTTCTCGGTTCCATCCGGGCTGACCTTCGCCATGTCCCAAAAGACAATATCGCTGTCGTTTTCCTTGGCAAGGCGGTATGCATTCGAATAGACATCGGGCGAAATCCAGTCGTCGGCATCGACAAAGGAGAGGTATTCGCCCTGCGAATGCATCATCCCAAAGTTTCGCGTATCCGAGACGCCCCCATGTTCTTTCTTGAAGACGACAAAACGCTTATCCTGCCTTGAGAATTCCTGGCACTGCTGTTCCAGAACATCGTTATCGCCATCGAGAACCAGAAGGAACTCGGCATCGGTCAGCGTCTGCGACGACAGCGAAGAAGCCATCTCTTTCAGATAGCCGACTTCGACGTTGTAGACAGGGACGATAATCGATACTTGAGGCACATTGAACTCCAGTGAAGGCTCTGTCCGAAAAATATAAAAAACGAAACCTTTGAGACTGCAAGCAGGTACGGCTGGTTGACAATAAAATGCTCCCGGATGTATATTTTGGCCATGCATTTCTTTACCAAGCTCATAGAAATGTTCTCGAAGGGAATTATCCTCTTTGAGTCATTTCCAGAACTCGATGGATCCCCTTGGATGATTTACCAAGAAATGGTAAAGCGCGGGCTCAATAAAAAATACAAGCTCGTCTGGGCCGTCGACAAAGATTTCAAGGTTCCGCCCGGCATCAAGAGTGTTCCCTTTTTCGGCAAGCTTACCCGCCTTCAAAGGTACCGCCGATCTTTTTATAGAAAGCATGTAAAACTGATTATAGACAGCAACAGGCCCATCTACAAGGAAAATCCCGAGTCCGTCCGCATCTACACACGCCATGGCGGCCCGTTCAAGAAATGCCCCGACTACATGCATTACCTTAAAAAGATGGATTACATGCTGACGCTTTCGCCGGCCATGCAAGACATCGATTTCATCGACTGCAAAGGTTACTGCGTCGACAAGCTCGAAGATATCTTGCCGCTAGGCTTCCCCGCCAACGACCGCCTGTTCGATAAGACGGACCTGTTCGGCAACGGCTTCTACCCCGCCCTGTGTACAGCGAAACCGCAAAAGCCGTTTTCAAAAATCATCGGCTGGCTCCCCACGTTCCGGCAGCACCGCCAGGGGGGCCGTATCGACAGCGAAAAGGTATTCCCGTTCGGTGTTCCCCTGGTACAGACCGAAGAAGAACTCGTCCAGCTGAACCAGTTCTTGAGCGAGAAGAACATCTTGCTCGCCATCCAGATGCACCACGCCCAGGCCGCCAACTTCTCCAAGCAGGCCTTCTCGAACATCGTACTGATTTCACAGGATCTCAAATACAAAATGGGCGTATCGACCGCCAATCTGATGCAGTCTTTTGACGCCCTGATTACGGATTATTCGGCGGCGTACCACGAATACATTATGCTGAATCGTCCCATTGCGTTGACCATCGACGACTTCGAAGAGTATTCGTCCAAGACCGGGTTCCTTTTCGACTATTTCGAATGGATCAAGGGAGAGTACCTGAAGACGACCTCCGACCTCATGCGTTTCATCGAGAATGTGGCGAACGGAATCGACACGGCCAAGGCCGAACGCGAACAGGCGATGCACCGCATCCACCAATATGTCGATAACCAGTCTACGAAAAGGGTCGTCGACTTCCTCGTCGAGAAGGTCAAGCTGTAGGAGTTTTAATGCTCGTCTTCCTTGCTTTGCTCGCGGCAATCACATTTGCATCCATGAGGTTCTCGCAAGATAATTCTGCGCAGGCCCTATCTGTAGACCAAACGCAATCGATCAAGGGCATTTTTGTCGTCACCATTTTCTTTTCGCATTTTTGCCCCTATGTCGTTCTAAACCAATGGTACGACACACCGATGCAGGAATATTGCCGCTGGCTAGGGCAACTGATGGTTGCGCCGTTCCTCTTCTATTCGGGCTACGGCATCTTTGAATCCGTAAAGAAAAAGGGTATTGCCTACGTCAAGGGATTTCCCACCAAGCGAATCCTGAAAATACTCTTGCACTTCGACTTGGCCGTCATACTCTTCCTGCTGTACGACTTCTTCCTTGCACCGGAATACCTGTCCGCACCCAAAATACTGCTTTCGCTATTGGCCTGGGAATCCGTCGGGAACTCCAACTGGTTCATATTCGCCATCCTCTGCGCCTACCTGTTTGGATATGTGGGACTATTGGCTTTCAAGGGAAACCTTTCCAGGGCAGCAATCTTGATAACCGTCCTTTGCATCATCTACATCGTAGTCGTGTCCAAATTCAAGGAACGCTATTGGATCGACACCATATTGGCCTTCCCGCTTGGTTGCCTTGTATCGCTGTTCAAAGACAAGCTTTCCTTCAAAAAGCACATGCTTTGGTTTGTCGCCATTGCCGTATGCGTACTCCTATTAGTCGCCGCCAAAAACGGCCTTATCCCGACTTTTTACGGAAGAACCCAAAGCGCCCTGTTCGCCTTTTCAGCTGCACTCGTATTACTTTCAATGCGGGTGAAAATCAATAGCAAGGTCCTTTCCTGGTTCGGTAGCCAGGTTTTTGGAATCTACATTCTGCAAAGACTCCCCATGAATTTCGGCAAACACCTGCATTGGAACGAACAGAATATCTATCTTTATTTCCTGTTCTGTCTTGCCGTCACGTTGCTATTGGCGATTGCGTTCAATAAGGCAACATCATGGCTTGACTCCAAACTATTCAAGAAACCGTAATTTAAAATGTCATCTGTTGCATCGAAATCTATACACGGAATTATCTGGAGCGCCATAGAGAGGTTTTCCCTGCAGGGCGTCCACTTCTTGACGGGCATCGTCTTGGCGCGTCTGCTTTCGCCGTCGGATTTCGGAATGATCGGCATGCTCTCGATTTTCATGAGCGTATCCCAGACGCTCATCGACTGCGGTTTTTCGAACGCACTGATCCGCCAGAAGAACGCGACCGAAAGCGATTACGGGACAGCCTTCATCATCAACTTTTCCATAAGCGTCCTCGCCTTCGGTTCCTTGTTTATCGCAGCCCCGTTTGTGGCCGACTTTTACAACATGCCCGACCTGCAATCCATTATGCGGGTCTTTTCGGTAACGCTGATTATCAATGCCCTCTTTGCGGTACATAGAGCCAGGCTCACCAAGAATGTCGATTTCAAGACGCAATCCAAGGTATCGCTCACGGCAGCGGTAATCTCGGGCGTCTTGGGCATCACCCTTGCCTACAAGGGCTTTGGCGTATGGAGCCTGGTATACCAATCCATCTGCAGTGCGGCCATCAACTTCTTGATGATGCTCGCCATGGTACGATGGTTCCCGAAGCCCGTCTTCAACAAGGACTCCTTCCACGCCCTTTTCGGATTCGGCTCCAAACTCCTCATCGCAAGCCTTATTTCTTCCATCTATTCGAACCTTTACAACATGGTCATCGGTAAACGGTACTCGGCAAGCGATCTCGGATACTACACGCGAGCCGATTCCCTGGGAAACCTCCCGTCGCAAAACGTGGCGGGCATTTTGTACCGCGTCACATTCCCGATCCTTTCGCAATTACAGGACGACCGTGAGCGCCTAAGGTCTATCTACATCAAGTACCTACAGATTTCCTGCTTTGCCGTCTTCCCGATAATGATGGGACTCGCCGCGCTTGCAAAACCCATTATCGTATTGATGCTGGGCGAAAAGTGGATGCCATCCGTATTGCTGTTGCAAATCCTCTGCTTCGGCCTGATGCTCGACCCCATCTGCAACATCAACTTGAACCTGCTCTACGTCAAGGGCCGTTCCGATCTGGTGCTCAAGCTGGAAATCATCAAGAAGACCATTGCCGTCACCATCCTGGTGGTATCGCTCCCGTTCGGCCTAGTGGGCCTCTGTATCGGCCGCGCCTGCTATGGCGTTATCGCCACCATCCTGAACATGACCTATACCAGAAGCTTTATCGACTTGTCGATGCTGGGCCAGGCAAAACTGATTCTCCCCTCCTGGTTCATGTCCCTATTCGTCGCCACAGGAATATACGGGGTAACCCTGCTTGACATGAACTACGTCCTCCAAGTCGTCGTGGGCATCCTGGGCGGATTGGCCCTGTACTTTGGTCTCGCCCACATCCTGAAAATGGCCCCCATGGAACTGCTCGTAAAATTGGCCCAGAGCAAATTTTCACGAAATAAATGTTAACTTTAACATGACGAGTATGGGGTTAACCCCATACGTGAGCTTTAATTAAGGAGCAAGGATGCAAGCTATCATTCTGGCTGCAGGCATGGGGAAGCGTCTTGGCGAATACACCAAGAACAATACAAAATGTATGGTGCCCGTCAACGGGACGCCGCTCATTGACCGTACACTCAACCAGTTAAGCAAACTCGGCCTCAACCGGGTGGTCATCGTCGTCGGCTACGAAGGCCAGAAGCTGATGGATTACATCGGTACCGAACGGGGCGGGCTCAAAATCGAGTATGTGAACAACCCGATTTACGACAAGACCAACAACGTCTACTCCCTGGCCCTGGCAAAGGACAAGCTACAAGAAGACGATACGCTCCTTATTGAAAGCGACTTGATTTTTGATGACGGAATGTTCGATTTGCTCTTGAAGAATCCGTTCCCGAACCTCGCCCTCGTCGCCAAGTACGAGACGTGGATGGACGGCACCATGGTGAAAATCGACCGCGACAACAACATCGTCAACTTCGTCACCAAGGCCGCCTTCGACTACAGCGAAGTCGGCAGCTACTACAAGACGGTCAACATCTACAAGTTCAGCAAGGACTTTTCCCGCTCCAAGTACGTTCCCTTCCTGGACGCCTACTGCAAGGCCGTCGGTAACAACGAATACTACGAAAACGTCCTGCGCATCATATCCTTCCTGAGCAAGAGCGATCTCAAGGCCTTGCCCATCACTAACGAGAAATGGTACGAAATCGACGACAAGCAGGACCTGGATATCGCCGAAGCCCTGTTCGCCGAAGAGAAGGATGTCCTCCGCAAGTATTACGGCCGTTACGGTGGGTTCTGGCGGTTCCCGCAAATGCTGGACTACTGCTACCTGGTAAACCCGTATTTCCGCAATTCCCGTATTATCGACGAGATGAACGCCAACTTCAGGACCCTGGTCGGCGAATACCCCTCGGGCATGAAGGTCAACACCCTGCTTGCCTCCAAGTGCTGGGGCGTCAAAGAAGAATACATTGTTCCCGGTAACGGGGCTGCCGAACTGATCAAGGCACTGATGGAAGAACTCCCGGGATCGCTCGGGATTATCCGCCCCACCTTTGAGGAATACCCGAACCGCCGTGACAAGGATTCCCTCGTCACCTTCGTCCCGAAAAACGCCGATTACCGCTATTCCGCCAAGGACCTGATGGAATTTTTCAGCAAGAACCATGCCGACAACTTGCTGTTAATCAATCCGGACAACCCGTCGGGGAACTTCATCGCCAAAAAAGACGTCCTTGCCCTCGCAAAATGGAGCGAAGAAAACGGCACACGCCTCGTCGTAGACGAAAGCTTTGTCGACTTCAGCCATGGCTATGAAGACAATTCCCTCCTCGACGACAAAATCCTGGAAGCCTACCCCCACCTGGTGGTCATGAAGAGCATTTCCAAGAGCTACGGAGTACCCGGCATCCGCCTCGGCATCCTCTGTTCCGCAGACAAGGCCCTGATTGCCACGATGAAGAAGACCGTGAGCATCTGGAACCTGAACAGCTTTGCCGAATTCTTCATGCAGATTTACACCAAGTACGAAAAGGACTACAAGATTGCCTGCGAGCAGTTCATCGCGGAACGGGACAACTTTGGCGACGAGCTGCGCAAGGTTAAATTCTTGAGGGTCATGCCGTCGGAAGCGAACTATTTCCTCTGCGAAATCCTCCCGCCGAAGAACGCGAACAGCCTCGTCCTCACGATGCTCAAGAAATACAACATCTTAATGCGCGACTGTAGCGACAAGAAAGGCTTTGACGGAAAGCAGTATATGCGCATTGCAGTCCGTTGCCACGAAGACAACGCGCGACTTATCAAGGCTTTCAAGGAGTTGGAAGCAGGAGCCACCGTATGAGAATCATATCCGAACAGACTATCCGAAGCCTCGGGATTACGCCTAAACAATGCACCGACTGGATCTACGAAAGCTTTGCACTAAAAAGCGAAGCCCAGTTACCGGCCAAGATTAGCGTACACCCGACCGATACCGATTTCTTCACTTCGATGCCCTGCCTGCTTCCTGAGTCCAAAAGCAATCCTGACATCCGCTATTTCGGCATCAAGGAAGTCCACCGCATCGAAGGGGCCGTACCGAGCCTAGGGAGCGACATGCTCCTGTACAACGCCAAGAACGGCGACCTCCTCGCCCTATTGGACGGCGACTGGATTACCACCATGCGGACGGGAGCGGTCGCGGCCGCTTCTTCCAAGGCACTTCGAAAAAAGAATTCTTCCCGCTACGGGATGCTCGGGCTCGGCAATACGGCCCGCGCAAGCCTGCTGTGCATCCTGGAAGCCGAACCCGAAAAACATTTTGACGTCAAGCTGTTACGTTACAAAGACCAGGCGGAACTGTTCATCCAGCGTTTCAAGGACTACAAGAACGTCTCTTTTGAAATCGTTGACGATGTCAAGGAAATCGCCCAGTCCGTCGACGTTCTCATCAGCTGCATCACCAGCGCGAACGGCCTTATCGTAGAAGACGAAAGCCTGTTCCCTCCCGGCATCACCATCATTCCGGTACACATGCGCGGGTTCCAGAACTGCGACACCACCTTCGACCGCGTTTTTGGAGACGATACCGGGCATGTGAGGAACTTCAAGTTCTTCCCGCAGTACCACGATTACAACGAAATCGGCGAAGTCCTCGCCGGCAGGGATCCCGGCCGCAAATCCGAAAATCAAAGGATTATCGACTATAATTACGGTTTAGGCCTGCACGACACTCTTTTTGCATCGAAAATTTACGAGATGACCCTCGACAAATCCCTCCCAGAAATACCTATAGTCAAGGAAACCGATAAGTTCTGGGTATAGGAAATTGTTAAATTAGCACTTATAAGCTAAAGGTATATTATGGCATCTGCAAAAAAAGAAGACCTTAACCTTTTTGATTTATTAAAAGACCTTGTCAAGAACTGGCATATTATGCTGCCCTGCGTCATCCTGTCGGGAGTCGTCGGGGTTCTTATTGCCATGTGGATCCGCCCTATTTACCAGGTAGACGCCCTGCTGCAAATTGAATCCAAGAACAACAAGGGAATGGCCAGTGCCATGATGGGCGGGCTCGGAAGCCTGTTCGCCAGTTCCAGCCCCGCCGAAACGGAAATCGAACTCATCAAGAGCCGGCAAGTGGTCGGTGACGCCGTAGACAAGATGCACCTGCAATATATCGCAGAGCCCATCCGTAAACTGCAAAGGCTTCTCCATCGTGAAGGCCGCATGGAATTGAGCCTGTTCGAAGTCCCTTGGGATAATCTGCCCGAAGAAGAACAGGGCCGTCCGTGGTTGGCCATCGTCAGGGACAGCCTCACCTTCGATCTGTACGACCACAACCAGCAACTCGTATTGTCCAACTGTCATGCCGGCGAAACGTACAAGACGCCCTATGCCGGCGACACCCTCACCTTCCACGTCTATCAAATGAATGTCGAAAAAGGGCAGCGCTTCCAGCTGACGAAACTGGACAGGCTTGTCGCTATCGAAACCTTCAGGGACGCTTTCGACATTCAGGAAAAGGGAAAAAAGACCGGCATCCTGGAATTCAGCTATCAGGACATCTACCCCGATCGCGCCGCTAAAATCCTGAACGAAATCGTTTGCACCTACCAGCGCCAGAACATCGAAAAGAACAACGCCGAAGCCCAGAGAACCCTGGAATTCCTCGAAAAACAGTTGCCCGATATCAAGTCGCAAATGGACAGCGCCATGATGCGGTTCAACCACTACCGCAACCGCGTGGGTTCCGTGGACATCAATGCCGAAACAAGGCTCGTTCTGGAACGCCGCAACAAGCTGCAACAAGACCTTTTGCTCTTGCAACAGAAAAAGCAAGACGCCATCCGTCTGTTCCAGCCGGAACATCCGACTATCAAGACCTATGACGAGCAGGAAAGCGCCATCAAGCGTGAATTGGCAACCAACAACAGCGAATCCAAGCGCCTGCCGGCCACACAACAGGAAGTCCTGAAACTGAGTAACGAAGTGGAAATGACCAAGGTCATGTACACCTCGTTGTTAAACAACATTCAACAGCTCAAGCTTGTCGCCGCCGGTGAAGTCGGTACGGTACGCATCATCGACTTTGCTGAAGTCGTAAAGAAGCCGATCAAGCCCAAGAAGAAAATTATCCTCTGCATCGCCCTGTTCCTTGGCATGCTGCTCGGGGCCGCCCTGGTTTCCATCAAGCTTAAACTGAGCAACGGTGTCCGCGACGCGAGCTTTATCGAACGCGAAACCGGATTCAGCGTGTATGCCAAGGTGCCGAAAGGCAATCCCAAGGGGACCAAAGGCACGAGTCCCCTCGCCGTGGTCGAACCCGACGATGTTGCCGTGGAAGCCCTCCGCGCCCTGCGCAGTTCCTTGGAATTCAGCATGGAAGAGGGCTGCAAGTCCGTTATCGGCGTAAGCGGTTTGATCCCCGGCGTTGGCAAGAGTTTCATATCCGTGAACCTCGCCGCCCTATTTGCAGGACTCGGGAAAAAGGTCTTGCTCATTGACGCGGACCTCCGTAAGGGCCGCCTGCACAAGGAATTCGGCATTAAGCGTGGCAAGGGTTTGTCTCAAGTCCTATTGCACACGGCTGAAATGAACCAGGTCATTTCCAAGACAGATGTCGAGAACCTCGATATCATGCCTTGCGGCGAAGTTCCGAGCAACCCCTCCGAGCTGCTTGGTTCTAGGCACTATGCGTCCATGATTGAAGAACTTGAAGCAAAGTACGACCTTATCATCGTGGACACGCCGCCCATCATGCTCGTCACCGATGCGGCCCTCGCCTGCAGGGTCACCTCACAGATTGTGATGGTTATCGAATACAACCGTCACAGCATCGACGCCATCAAGGACGGTATGGCCCAGTTGCTGAAGGGCAACACATCTGCCCACGCAAGCTTCGTCATCAACAAGTACGAACATAGCCATTCCGACGGCTATGGCTATAAATACGGGAAGTATTAATTCCCACTGACATTCGAGCAAGGACAATCTGCGAATGCCCATCCTTCCGTTTGTCATTTTACTATGGGTGCTTGTCGCATGCAGTAACAGCAGCGACCCGGAAGAAAAATGGGAAATTTCCAGTTCCGCCGTTTTACTAGAATCGAGTTCCGATGAATCTAGCGACAGCATTTCTTCTTCAGCAGAAGCCTACGACAAGATGATTCTTGTCGCAGGTTCCGAAGCCCTTGTCGCCATCGGCACCAACGACAAGAACGCCAAAATAACGGAAACCCCTGAACTCCGGACCATCCTTCGCTACGACTACTTTATGGATTCCGCCATGGTGTCCTGTGAAGAATTCAAGGCCGTAATGAGTCCTTCCAAATTGGCAAAATCCTTAGAATGCACGAGCGGAAAAATTCTCACCGACATCACATTCTACGACGCCGCCCTATTTGCAAACAAAAAAAGCAAGCTCGCCAAAATCGACAGCGTCTACGATTATACGAGCGCCCTGTTTGATGAAGACGGTCACTGCACCCATCTAGGCGGCTTCTTGTTCTACGCCGACCGCAAGGGATTCCGACTTCCGACAGAAGCGGAATGGATCAAGGCGGCAAGCGCTTCCTACGGGCACTTTTTCTCGACCAGCCTGATGGAATGGTCTAACGACTACTTGGGAAAGCTAAAAGACACGACCATCATAAACTTTGCTGGCGCCAAGAATCCCAACGAACTCGGTGAAAGGGTGGTCAAGGAATTCTCAATCAAGACCGGATCCACAAAACCATCCCTCTTCTCGCGAGGTGACGTCTACGCAGTCCTTTCCGAATCACGTGCCGATTACGTCGGCTTCCGTCTCGCTCTTGGCATTATCGAAAATCCCGTTTGGATGGACAATAGCGGGAGCACCTCGAGTTCCCCCATTACCATTATGGCAAAGCCCGCCGACTTGTGGGACTTCTCTAAAACGATGGAAATGAAAGTGGCGTTCCGCAACGATGTCACAGGGAACCTCACCTACATCGATTATACGACGGATGAAGGAACCGCCGTCGAGATAAAAGACACCATTGCCGTCTATCACCCAGAGATTTCTCCGGACGGGAACAAAGTTGCATTTTGCACCGGGTTCGAAGGCTTGACGAGCCAATCCGATCTTTACGTCCGCGACCTCGATTCCACAGGTTCCCACCTCGTAAAGCTAAACGTAAAAAGCGCCGCCATACCACGTTGGACCGTCTTGGACAACGGCGACACCGCAATCATATACGTCAACAACCCCGGCGTCAACAGCAATGACGCAACATTCCTGGGCAACAGCACTTGGCAGGTGACTTTCTCCAACGGAAAATTCGGGACCCCCAAAAAACTGTTTGACGGAGCCTATCACGGCGGCGTAAGTCCCGATGGGAACCTGGCGGTATCAGGAGCAAGGCTTCTACGCGCAAGGAAGAACAACAAGGACGCCATCTGGTACAATCAGGAACAAGCCTGCAACGTCTCCCTTTCCAAGGACAGCACACTACGCACCGCCTTTTTGGATTTCGGAGGCAAAACAGGGCGTGCCTTTGTAGGGAAGAGCTATTCCACCCACCAATACATCCTTATCGCAGACAGCTCCGGAAAACTAATCCAATCCATTCAGGCCCCATCCGGCTTTACATTCGACCACAGCGAATGGGTTGTCGGCAAAACGAACGACAACATCGTCGCCACGCTAGTCAATGCCAACGGAGCGCACAGACGCATCGCGTTAACCAACCTGTCCAGCCAAAAGAGGATAGACCTTGTAGAAGGCGAAGAACTATGGCACCCCTGTTTTTGGATAAAGCCCAGGATAAAACTCCCGCAATCCAGCAGTAGTGCCGAAGTTTTACCCAGCAGCAGTTCGAGCGGCGAAGCCGATGTTGAATCGAGCAGCACGGACATACCGTCTAGTTCCAGCAGCATTGAACCTTTTGAATTGGACCTTGACAGTGCAGGAATGTACTACAACACTTCTGGAGTTTATCCATCTGCAGACCGTTGGCGCTACAAGATGGAATTGTTATGGGCCTACAAGGATTCCGCTACCGTCATCTCGCTAGGCTCATCCCGCATGGAAAATGCGGTTGTCCCGCTTCTTTTCTCGGAGCCCATATTTGCAGTCAACCTTGCCAGTTCTGGGAACTCCATCCAAGGATCCTACCTGTTCCTCGAAAAATACCTTTACCACCACATGAAGAACCTCAAGGTCGTCATCTTCGATCTAGACATTGACAGATGGTGGTGCTGCGACAACAGCCTTTTAAACAACCCCTACAAACATTACGTAGGTTACGTCTACGACGCAAACCACAATTTCTGGAAAGACTTCTTCCCTCCCGAATTGTACATCCAGACCTACGAATCACCGGGAGTCCCCACCCTCGCCAACATGTTCCGGGCCTCGAGAGGGCATAACGTCTCTTCCCAGGAAGGCTGGAAGGAGCCCTCTGTTTCGCACGATTCAACATGGATATCCAGCAATCCCGCTCTGTTTAATCAAAAAATTGACATGCTGAAAAAAATAATCAAGACATGTAACGAACGGAACATCTATGTTATCGGCGTTCTCCTCCCTCAAAACCCAGGTTATAAAACCACCGGTTCATACGGACGCTATGGAATTTTGCGAAGCGAAGCTCCGCAAATCATTCAAGACTTCAAGGCCATAAGCGAAACCTATCCCCATTTTATTCTGCTTGACGAAAACAGAATGGGCGACCATGACTACTCCGGCACGGAAGCCAACGATACAGACCATTTGAACAATACCGGAGCAAAGCACCTCACCCACCGCATCGACTCACTGATTAAAACTCTTGACATTGACTGGACTCTGCAACAATGAGACCGTTCAAGAATGTCATAAAAGCCTTATTGGCGGGTTTCATTTGTTTCTGCTGCACCTCATGCATTTGGGATTATGACTCTGCGGATTCGAGATACCTGCCTCTAGACGATTCTGAATACCCCTATGCAGGCATTCCTCGCCTCGTTATAGAAACAGACGACTTCACCCAAATCAGGAACCGCGAGAACAAGATTCCTTCCAAATTGCAGGTTTACGGGAAGGATGGCCCCGAAAGCGAAGTCCTGGACTTGACCGTCAAGGGACGTGGCCATTCCAGCTTTACTATGGCCAAATACAGCATCAAGCTGAAATTCAGCGAAAAGCAGAGCCTATTCGGCATGCCGGCAGACAAGGAATGGGATTTGATATCCAACCAGCGCGACAAAAGCATGCTGAGGAATTATATCACCTATCAGCTTGCCCACATACTGCAAGACGACTATTCCCCGCGCGTCCAATTTGTCGAGTTCTACCTGAACCGCCGTTACATGGGCGTCTACTTGCTGGCCGAACACATTAAAGTCGCAAAGCACCGCGTAAACATTCCCAAAACCGACTCCAGCTTCCTCTTTGAAAAAACAAGGGAAGCCGACGATGACGACATCCTGTTCCAAAGCCACCTGGATTGCATCTTCAACATCAAGTATCCCAAGGACCCTACAAAAGAATCCATCGACCTTCTGAAAACCCATGTCAACGAATTTGAAAAGCGCATCGAGAACGACAGCATAACACTTTCCGACTGGATAGACATCGAGGATTTCGTCCGCTATTACTGGATTCAGGAATTTTCAAAAAATATCGACGGAGCCTTCGGAAGAAGCATCTTTATCACCTGGCGCGTAGGCGATATTTTTAGAATGGGCCCTGTATGGGATTTTGACTTGGCCTACGGCATTGGCAATGACAAAATGATGTCCCCCTGCGACTGGTATGTCCGCAAGCAAGGGTGGTACAAGCACCTGTTCAAGAACCCTGTTTTCAAGGACCGAGCGAGAAAGTATTGGATTGCTAACAGGGAACGGTTCGAAGACCTGAAGGATTCCATCAACGCCCCATCGGCCCTTTTAGAAAAGGCTGCAAAAAACGAATTTAAGCGATGGCCCACAATCAGAGTCGATGACCAATGGCCTTTCGTAGACTCTTACAAAAACTATAGGGAAGCCGTGGACAGTTTAAGGCTCTGGATTGACCAACGTGTCCAATGGATTGACAACAACCTCTGATAAAGGCTCCTTCTGCATTTCGGATTCTATCCAGAAGCACCTTTCACCAATCCATTTCTTCAAATCTTCGACAGCGTCTTTATAGGTATCATAGGCGGCAAAATGGTAATCCTTGTCTGTATGCTTAAGGATCTTCCAGCGTTTAAAATTATTCTCCGCCGCCTTTTCCAGGGCATCGTATAGGGAATCGGCATCCGCTATAAGATTCAGGAAAGATGTCTTGTTTTCTTGCCAGAAGCGGATCCTCGCATTATTCACAACCGGATCTTTAAACGCGTACTTGTTCCAATAGGAATATTTTACATGCCATCCTTCAACCTGGCTTATATGTTCCTTGCTATGCCCTCCAAAAGAGAGGTCAAAGTCCCACACCGGGCCCATCTTTATAACATCATCCTTGGCCCAAGTAAAATAGACACTCGTATAAAAAACTGCATCGGGATTCTTCGGGAATTCCTGGAGCCAATAATGCTTTACAAATTCATCTACATCGACCCACTTTTCCAAGCCATTGTCTTTATCGGGTGTAATTCCTTTTAGGTACGTTTCAAAATCACTAATGTGACCTGTCAACGCAGCAAGGCTTTCTTCAGAAGCTTGCCTAGGTTCATGAATGCGGAACGGCATTCCGTCCCCGCTCTTCAGCACATTCGAAAAAATAACCTGCTCGCCTTCGCGGTATTTAGCATCGACCTCGACGATATAGGAATTCTCATTTTTCGGAAGGTTCACCCTGTCCTTTGACTTTTTGATGGTTTCCGTCAACAGATACACGCCTAAATACTCTTTATTCAGGAACAATTCCACATATTCGCATCGCGGAGCGTAATACGACCCTATCTTGCCAGAAAGGTGATACATGAGGTAGTTCTTCATCAAGGACTTGTCCGCATAATTCGCAACAAGCGCCCAATCCTTATCCTTGGGCATTCCCAGCAAGGACTGCTTTTTGGAAAATTCAAGCTTATAACCTTTCTGGGGCATCCACCAAGAAGAATTTCCCCTACCCCGAATGGTCAGTTCCATCGCTCCCGTTTCAGGATAATGCTCTCCCCAAATCCACATCTTCGCAGGAATTTCTGTTTCACGGTCGCTAACGGCAGCCTTCCCTTCCGTTTCAATGACCACTCTTGGAATTCCTGCATACGGATAAGTTGCACTCAGGGGATCCCGCAGGACATCAGATTCAAACAAACTCACTTGGGTTGCAACGGCTTCTCCCGTTTCTACCTGGGCTTCGATTTCATCAACGGCATACAGATCTTCACTGTTGCTACAGGCAAAAAACATTGCCCCAAAAAGCAACATAAAGACACCTTTATATCTGCATACACAAAATCGCATATCAGCCACAATGTTAGGGAACTCCACTCCGGCCCCTTTCGAATAATTAAGCAAAATATATACTTTTTTTATAAACTGAGTCCAGATATTTTTGTAGAAAACCCATTTTGACCCAGAACGGCAAGCCCAGGATAGAGCTAATGTTGTTTTAATCACCCCAAACCGGGCAAAAAACAGGGTCAATTCTATCAAAAATCTATTTTTATCTATTTTTAGGGGTAAGAGGAAAATAGCACTATGAATATTGGCGTCATATTCGCAGGCGGAGTCGGGTCCCGTATGCACAGCAGGGATTTGCCCAAGCAATTTTTGAAAATTCACGACAAGCCCATCATTGTCCATACAATTGAGCATTTTGAAAACTGCGAAGAAATTGACTGCGTCGTTGTCGTCTGCGTAAAGGACTGGATAGACTACCTCAATAACCTCATCGCCACTTACCATCTAAAAAAAGTGAAAACGGTCGTAGCCGGAGGAGCCTCCGGGCAGCTTTCCATTTACAACGGTCTCTGCGCCGCTGCGGAAATCGCCAAAGACGAACCTACCATCGTCTTGATTCACGATGGAGTGCGCCCCCTGATCAGTTCGCAACTGCTTTCACAGAATGTTCAATGCGTCAAGCAGTTCGGTTCGTCCATCACGAGCGCGACCGTCAAGGAAACGCTTGTCGAAATCGACGACGACAACAACATCAAGGTCGTACAGGACAGGCCTCATTCCCGTGTTGCAAAGGCTCCGCAGTGTTTTTGGCTCAAGGACATCCTTTCCGCACATGAAAAAGCCCTTTCCGAAAACCGCCAGGACTTCATCGATTCCTGCACCCTGATGCAGCATTACGGCTATCACCTCCATATGACCGACGGGCCGTTCGAAAACATCAAGATTACGACTCCGGACGACTTTTATACCATGAGGGCCATTTTGCAGGTCAAGGAAGATGCCCAGATTTACGGGCTGGAGTAAGCATGTATTCAGAAGATACCCTGATCTGCGACATAAAGGAACTCGGCGCACAAAATACCGCCGTTTTCAGCGCCCTTAAAAACAAGTCCGTATTCATTTCCGGTGCGACAGGACTTATCGGAAGCACCCTTGTCAAGGCAATTGTCACGAATGTCCCTTCGGCAAAAGTCATCGCCTTTGTCCGCGACGAAAACAAGGCGAAAAGAGTTTTCCAGAACTACGAGCAGAACATCTCGTTCGTAACCGGAGACATCCGGGAGCCAGTCGCCTTTGACGGCCAGGTCGATTACGTAATTCATGCCGCCAGCGAAACTTCCAGCAAGTCTTTTGTGGAAGCGCCTGTCAACGTCATTGAAATCGCCTTGAGCGGAACCAGGAACCTGCTGGAATTTTCCAGGCAGAAAAAAATCCAGGGGTTCGTATACCTATCTAGCATGGAAGTTTACGGGGCGCCCCATAACGACGACAAGATTTTTGAAGACCACGGTACAGACCTGGACACCATGAATGTCCGCACCAGCTATCCCGAAAGCAAGCGCCTTTGCGAATCACTCTGCACGGCTTACGCAAGCCAGTTCCAAGTCCCCGCCAAGGTTGTCCGCTTGACACAAACATTCGGCCCTGGCGTCCAGTATAACGACGGCCGCGTTTTCGCAGACTTTTCCAGATGCCTCATTGAAAACCGCGACATCATTTTGCATACGAAGGGCGAAACTAAGCGCAGTTACCTGTACACCCTGGACGCCGCGAGCGCCATCTTGACGGTCCTTGTCAAAGGCAAACCGGCAGAAGCCTACAATGCGGCCAACGAAGACACCTATTGTTCCATTTACGAAATGGCCCAACTGGTCGCCCAAAAAATTGGCCAGGGCAAAATCCAGGTAAAAATCGAAGAAACCGATATTTCCAACTTTGGATACGCCAAAACGCTGCACATGAATCTTGACACAACCAAGCTAAAAGAGCTGGGATGGCAAGCCAGAACAGACCTCGGCGCCATGTTCATCAAGACTATCCAAGGCATGCAGGGATAAGCCTTTTTGTAGCCCTCTGGCCAGGCCGTCAATGGTTTGTCCATACACAAAATTGTTATTTTAAAGGCCATAATGAAAAAAGTAATCACATACGGCACATACGACCTTCTGCACCAAGGACACATCAACCTCCTCAAGCGAGCGAAGGCGCTGGGCGATTACTTGATTGTGGGCGTCACTAACGACAATTTTGACCGCGACCGCGGCAAACTGAATGTCCGCAACAACGTCCTGGAACGCGTCGAGGCCGTCAAGGCGACGGGACTTGCCGACCAGATTATTATCGAGGACTATGTCGGCCAAAAAATCGACGACATCCAGAAATACGATGTAGACATATTCGCCGTCGGTTCGGACTGGGAAGGAAAATTCGATTACCTGAATGAATTCTGCAAGGTGATATACCTTCCGCGCACCGAAGGAATCAGTTCCACCATGCTGCGCGACAACTCCCAGGAAATCGTAAAATTCGGGATTATCGGTTGCGGGCGCGTCGCCCAGAGGTTCCCTTCGGAAGCTGCCATTGTAAGCGGAGCCAACGTCTGCGCCGCATATGACATTGACCATACGGCCGGAAACGCCTTCGCCCAGAACTTCGACGGCGTCAAGTCTTGCAAGAGCATCGACGAATTGTACAGCCTCGTCGACGCGGTGTACATCGCCACCCCCCATCTTGCCCACTACAGCAATATAAAGTCCGCCCTTCAGGCCAAAAAGCATGTCCTGTGCGAAACGCCCATGGTCTTGAACGGGAACGAAGCCAAGGAACTCTACAAGCTGGCGGAATCGCAGGGCGTCATTCTCATGGAGGCCAACAAGACAGCGCATTGCCCCGCGTTCAACCACCTGGTCGTCCTCATAAAGTCTGGCCTTATCGGCGAGGTCGTCGATATCGAAGCCTCCCTTTCCCAGCTGCTAGATAAAAAAGGCAGAGAATTCGACGCCTCCCAAGCTGGAGGAGCCATGTTTGAGCAGGGCTCCTACCCGTTATTGCCGATTCTCAAGCTGATGGGCATCCAGTACGAAAGCCTTGAGTTATTCTCCCGATTGGAAAATGACGTAGACATTTACACAAAGGGCGTCTTGCGCTATCCCAAGGCAGTCTGTTCATTCAAGGTAGGGCTCGGAGTCAAGACGGAAGGTGATTTGGTCATTTCCGGCACACAAGGCTATGCCTATGTTCCGGCTCCCTGGTGGAAGACGGATTACTTTGAACTGAGATACGAAGACCAAAACAACAACAAGAAATTCTTCTACAAGTGGGACGGCTTTGGACTGCGATATGAAGTTCAGGAGTTCGTCCGTTGTATTTTCAATCATCGTTTTTCTTCTGCACGCCTGCGACGCCGCGAGAGCATTCAAATGGCGTTCATCATGCAGCAATTTAACGAAAGAGTGAATTTTCACGAAATTTAGAGGTCGTTATGATCAACTTTACAGTAGGTCCGGTACAATCTAGCGATGCCGTACGCGCCATCGGTGCAGAGCAGGTTCCCTATTTCCGCACGGCGGATTTTTCGGAACTGATGTTCGAGAACGAGCGCCTGATCAAGAAATTCGCCAAGGCCACCGACGACTCCAGGGTCGTCTTTATTACGGGTTCGGGTTCCGCCGGTATGGAAACCGCCATCATGAATACCCTGACCCCTGCAGACAAGGCCATCGTCGTCAACGGAGGAAGCTTCGGCCACCGCTTCGTTGAACTTTGCGAACTGCACGAAATCCCCTTTGCCGAAATCAAGCTGGAACCGGGCAAGGCGCTGAAGGCAGAACACCTCGCCGACTACGAAGGCAAGGGATACACCACCTTTATCGTGAACAAGCACGAGACCTCGACTGGCGTACATTACGACATGCAGCTCATCAGCGACTTCTGCAAGAGGAACAACCTCTTCCTGATCGTGGACTGCATCAGCACCTTCCTCGCCGACCCCTTCGACATGGCTGGACTCGGCGCCGACATCATGATTACTGGCTCCCAGAAGGCCCTTGCCTGCCCGCCGGGCATCTCGGTAATGGCCCTTTCGCCCAAGGCACTTGCCCGCATCGAAAGCGTCAAATGCAAGTGTCAATACCTCGACCTCAAAATCGCATTGAAGAACGCCGAACGCGGACAGACACCTTGGACTCCGGCCGTGAGCATCCTCCGTCAAATCAACGTCCGCCTTAAGGAAATCGATGCGAATGGCGGTGTCGAAGCAGAAATCGCCCGTACAGCATCCCTCGCGAACTATTTCCGCGACCGCCTCAAGGGCCTGCCGTTCGAAATCATTTCCGAATCGCTTTCAAATGCAGTCACGCCGCTTCACCCGACAACGGCGTCCGCTTACGACATTTTCCTCAAGATCAAGGATGAATACGGGATGTGGATTTGCCCGAACGGCGGAGACATGAAGGATTCCGTGTTCCGCGTAGGCCACATCGGGGCGCTCACAACGGCAGACTACGATAAACTTATAACAGCTTTCAAGGATTTGCAGACCAAGGGTTTCATTTAAAGGCCTTTCCAATGAGTGGCATCGTAACTAAATTCATTCCTAAACCGGCAAAAAAATCGCTAAAAAGTTTATATGCGATTATTTTTAGGAACAAAACTAGAATCAAAGAACAGAACAAAGAGATTAGGGCATTAAAATATCAGCTGGAGTATCTCAAACGTCATTTTGACATTACACAGATGAAGCCGGCCACCGGTTACCTGCGCGAATTCCAACTTAAGGAACTGGACTTTGCACAGCATATTTTAAGCCTTCTTAAGCCATATGGCATAACGCCATTTCTAGATGGCGGGGCCCTTCTCGGAGCGTGCAGGCATGGGGGATTCGTACCCTGGGATGACGATATCGACTTGAGCGTCACACGAGATCAATTCAATATGCTCACCGACATCGCCCAAAAAGATTTTGTATGGATTGACTCCACAAAAAAAAATTGTTTCTCTGCTAAATTCTATGACATGGCCATTCGGGAAAATCCAGGCAAATACGTTTTCATCCTGACCCCATTCTGCCTTCACCTTTTCCAGGGAACCTGCCTTAGGGATTCAATGAATTTGGAGTTCTTCCCTAACGACTACGTCAGAGAAGATGTCACTGAAGAACAGTACGCCATCTACCGCGATAAAATCTGCAATTTTGTACACCGCAATTATAATTGGAAAGACAGGTTCGACTTTTACAAGAAAGAACTGAAAACGAACAACATCTATTCTCAAGAACCCACCTCCCGTATTACACCGGGGATTGGAAATTGGGACCTCACCGAATTCAAATTCCGTGGATTTAGAGCCACCAAAGATCTGTTCCCGTTGAAACCCATTGCTTTCGAAAAGACAAGCCTTCCAGCCCCAAATAATCCTCAGGCCATATTAGAGGCCTCATATGGAAAGAACTGGATGCAATTCCCTAGCGATGTCGGCACGCCCCATACCCTAGAAGAGCAAAACATCTATTTCAAATCCATCGGCGACCCTATAGATTATAGCGAAATTTAATTGAGGCTTATAAACATGAGAGAACTAACTCTAAAGGAGCAGCAGGCGTTCGCCCTCGACATCCTAAAGGATGTTCACCAGTTTTGCGACAAGGAGAATATTCGCTATTCGCTGGCCTATGGGACTCTCATTGGAGCTTTGCGTCACCAGGGGTTTATCCCCTGGGACAACGATATCGACATTTGCATGCCGAGACCCGATTATGAACGTTTCTTAAAGACGTATAAGTCCAATCAGTTTGAGCTCGCCTTCTTCGGCAAGGGATGTAAATACGACAGCCTGATTGCCTACGCACGCGTATTTGACAACAAAAAGACTGTTGCAAAGAACGGGCACTGGATTGCGCAGCCCGCAGGTATTTGGATCGATGTTTTTCCGCTCGATGGCGTTCCGGACGATTTTGACGAATTCAAAACGCTATACAATAATTTGCACGACGACTGGGAAAAAATCATTGCCAAAAAGATTCAATTCCGGCGTATTTCTCATTGCTCTGGAATCAAGGAAGCGCTCAAGCTCCTTTACCATAAAATCCGCAAAAGGAATGGCCTAGGAGGCCATAAGATGCAAAAGACATACAACGAAAAAATCGCCCGCATTCCTTTTGAAACGGCCCATTTTTACTCTCAGCTTGCCGTGATGGACAACGGCCCCGTAGAGCACCTTCCTGTAGATTCTTATAAAGATCGAATCCTTTTGGATTTTGCCGGAGCGAAATTTTACGCAATAAAAGATTATGACCCCGCTTTGCGGGCTGTTTATGGCGACTACATGCAACTCCCCCCTGAAGAGGATCGGGTTCCCCATCAATCATTCATAAAATTCTACTGGAAAGATGGCGTCAATTAAGCAGCAGACTCTCAGCAGTTCCAAATGGAACTTTATAGAACGGATTTCCTCTCAGGGAATTCAGTTCTTGCTGGGAATCATCATGGCTCGATTGCTGTTACCATCCGATTATGGAACCATCGGCCTGCTCGCCATTTTCTTTGAGATATCTCAAACGTTCATTGACAGCGGATTTAACTCCGCGTTAATCAGAACTAAAGACCCTACGCAAAAAGATTATAGTACCGTTTTTTACTTTAATCTACTCATATCCGTAGTCGTCTACGCCATTCTTTTTTTCCTAGCCCCATCAATAGCAGACTTCTTCAAGATTCCCATACTTTGCCCCATCCTAAGGGTACAAGCCGTTACACTCATTATCAATGCAGTCATGGCGGTTCAAGTATCCATGCTGAACATCCAATTGGATTTCAAATCCCTTGCAAAGCGCAAAGTTGCCGCCACCCTCATTTCTGGAATTTGCGGCGTCGCACTCGCCTATGCAGGATTTGGAATATGGTCGCTTGTCCATCAACAAATTATTGCCGCAGGCGTCAACCTGATTTTCATCTGTTATGTCTGTAGGTGGATTCCCAAAGCCGGCTTCAGCACCGAATCCTTTAAAAGACTCGGTGCATTTGGCAGCAGGCTACTCGCAGCGGGTCTTTTGCATACCCTCTACAAGAATTTCACGACATTCGCCATCGGTAAATTTTACTCTGCGCAAGATCTAGGCTATTACTCCCGCGGAACAAGTATCGCAGACTTGCCGGGGAGCACCATCAACGGCGTTTTGCAAACGGTCACTTATCCCATCCTCGCCAAGCTTCAAGACGACGACAATCAGCTGGTTCTTATATATCGCAAATATATTCGAATCACTTCTCTTGGCATCTTCATCATTTCCGGCATACTCTGCGCATTGGCAAAGCCTGTCATACTTCTTATCCTGACGGACAAATGGGCGGAATCCATCATCTACCTTCATATTTTCGCATTCTCCTATATGTTCGACCATTTAAGCACCATCAACCTGAACTTACTCAAGGTTAAAGGTCGATCAGACTTATTTTTAAAACTGGAAGTTTTAAAGAAATCCATCTCCATCAGCCTCATTCTACTGGCCATTCCACACGGCATCCTCGCCATCTGCCTAGCCAAGTTCCTTTATAACCAAATCGCCGTCTTTATCAACACCTATTATACCGGCAAGCTGTTCAACCTTGGCTACCTCCAGCAAGTCAAGGATTTCGCCCCGTACCTTATCCGCTGCATACTCGCCTGCACCCCCGTTTACTTCATGACCTACTTGCAACTGCCCCATATTGTAACTATCATTGTTGGAAGTAGCGTGGCGTTATTCCTCTACTGGCTCATGCTGCGAAAGAATCCGGACATGCAGGAACTGGTAGAGTTGTTTAAAGAAAAATTCAAGAAGAAAACATGAAAGCAATAGACAAATTCAAGTTGAGAATCAAGCGGTTCATCAATCAGAGGACGAAAAAGAATCCCAAGGCGGTATTCTTCTATCCTCACGAAAACTGCCGTCTTGATGGCTACGATATTCTCAACGGGGAATCCGACAATGTCCTTTGTCTATTCAACGACATGGTCCGCGATCCTAAATTCGACAATTACGAATTCTATCTGCTTTATTACCATGACGAACGCCTGCAATCCTATAAAGATTATTGCAAGGATTTTCACCCTGAACGAATCCATTACGTAAGGTTCAAGGACGGAAAGGGAACACGCAAGGCCATTGCCAAATGCTACACAGTCTTCACGGATTCGGATTACACACGCTTGCCATACAAGGTTCCGACACAAAGGACGATTTGCTTGAATTACTTCGGCGGGCTTATCAAAAATGAATTTCACCGCTGGACGAATCACGGCGGATTCGAAAAGATGCTCCGGGAACAAAGGGATATGTACAACATGTACGACTATCACCTTTCCCTATCCGACATCAGTTCCAAATTCATCGCCCTCGACAACTGCCATTATTACCCCCATTTCATTTCGCTGGGCTTCCCACGCAACGACGTCCTTTTCAAGGATCATTCCACATTGCGCGATGATATTGAAAAACTGGTCGGTTTCAAGATAAAGAACCTGATTACCTACGTTCCGACGCATCGCGATTACGAAAATCCCGCCCGCGAATTTTACAACGCCGAAAAAGCTACCACGCGGTCCATCTGGGGCAACGTCACCGAAGATGAACTCGCCGACCTTGAAAAGACCCTTGCCGAAACAGGCACGTTGATTATCGCCAAGGTACACCCTATTCAGCAAGCCCAGACCAACGTCGTAAAAACAGAGGGGACGCAACACATCCTTTTCTATAAGGATCTAGTCGAAAAAATCAAGACCAGCCTCAACCCGCTCCTCTCCATTTCGGACAGTATCATTACAGACTACACGACAACCGTGTACGACTTTTTGTACATGGACCGCCCCATCATCTATTACTTCTACGACATCGAGCGCTACCGCGAAACGAGAGGCTTCTTTATCGAGCCCATAGAATCCATTTGCGCCGGGCACCTGACCTACAATTTGAACCAGATGCAACAAGCCATTCGAGACCTTGCCGAAGGGAAGGATCCCGAAAAACAAAAAAGGGCTTTCTTGCGGCAGCTATTCATTAAATACGACGACGACGGTGCGACACAACGCATCAAGGATTTCTTCTTCCCCTAGAAGCCATGATTGCCTTTTTAATCGGCATAGCCCTCCTTTGTTTGTGGAAAATCAAGTTTTCTAAAGAAACTTTTTTTGAAGATTTTCTACACCGTGAGCAGTGCGATTCCATAAAAGGCATTTTCATCCTCTTCGTTTTTATCCGGCATGTCCTGCAATACATCATGGGCAGCGGCTACGTATTTGAGACCTTGCCAGACCAGGTCTTTTTAAAAATTGATCGCGAACTAGACCAGCTTATAGTCGTCATGTTCCTCTTCTACTCCGGATACGGCGTCATGGAATCGATTCTTAAAAAGAAATTCGATTATGTAAGGAATATGCCTCTTCGGCGCATTTTGCCCACCCTCTTGAACTTCGACGTTGCCGTTATCGCCTTCTTTATCTTGAACCTGTTCATAGGCAGGGAAATGTCCGTTTCCGACATCTTACTTTCCCTTACCGGGTGGGAAAGCCTCGGCAACAGCAACTGGTATATCTTTATAATCCTGTTATGCTACGCCATCGTCTGGCTATCCTTTTTTGCCACATCGAAAGTTCAAAGTCTGCGACCACAACGAGCGCTGGCCTTCACAACTTTTCTGTTCCTAGCCGCCCTCGCCATACTCGCCCTCACCAAAAAGGAATGGTGGTACAACACCATCCTGACCTTTAACGCCGGGCTGTTCTTTTCTTATTTCAAGGAAAAGATTATCCCTGTTCTCAAGAACAGGTATTGGGTGTTTTTCCCCTTATCCATCATCTTATTTGCGGCCCTGCACCGGATGAACAACCACATTCCCGCGCTCCTGTTCAACATAGAAGGCATCGTTTTTGCCCTGTGCACCGTCCTATTCACGATGAAGGTAAAAATCAACAATCCGGCATTGCTTTGGCTCGGAGCGCACCTGTTCCCACTGTACATATACCAGCGATTAGCCATGATTGCCATATTCAACATAGACAATGGGACCTTCGTCAAAAACTATCCCCTGCCCTATATGCTCATTTGCTGCGCCATCATGGTCCTGATTGCAATCCCTTACCGTTTCATTCGCATTTCGTTCAACAAGTAAGGCGTCCCTATCCCATTTTGCTATATTTGCCACCAAAGAGGCGTCATGACTATATCAATCCCATCATAACGGGATTGAAGTTCAGTGAAGATGACCTGTTCAACTCGTAATTCCAGGAGTCCAGAAATGTTCAAGACTATCGCCATCGGCTGTGACCACGCCGCTGTAGAATACAAAGACAAGCTCAAGGCCTACCTCGAAGGTCAGGGCTATACCGTACTCAACATGGGGACCGACACGACCGACTCCTGCGACTATCCGATTTACGCCAACAAGGTGTGCGACAAAGTCCTGGCCAAGGAAGCCGACTGCGGCATCCTCATCTGTGGCACGGGCATCGGAATGAGCATGGCCGCCAACAAGAGGAAGGGCATCCGCGCCGCCGTCTGTGGCGACCTCAAGTCGAGCGAATTTACGCGCCTCCACAACGACGCGAACGTGCTCTGCATGGGCGCCCGCATCATCTCTTACGAACTTTGCGAACAAATCGCAAAGAAATTCCTCGAAACGGACTTCATGGGCGGCAAGCACAAAGTCCGCATCGACATGTTCGAATAAATCCGCTTACAGCAGGAACCACTTTACAAAACGCGCCAGCGTTTTGGGGGACCTGTCGAACTTCAGTGAGAAAAGGGCCAACCGCATCCGCGTAGAAAAGGCCTTGACCGTCTTGGCATTCAGCTGGATATCCCTCGCTATGCGAGCGCGGGAAGATTTGTATTGCGTTAAGAAATCGGGATGTTTCTTCAATATAAGGCGCCAAGCAGCCATAATTGACGACACATTTGCAGAAATGGAATCTTTCTGCAACAGATAATCCACAAGAGGTTCTTCCATGCAATAAATGGAAAAGCTCTTTTGCGCACGCACCAGCATCTCGAATTCTTGGAAACGAGGCATTTCGGAATCGAAGCGTTCCTGCTTGAACACTTCGCTCTTGCCGACCAAAGTCTGCGTCCCTATGGACATCGGCACTTCATCTTTCGGCAAGAACCCTTCATGAAAGTAGTCCGAAACCAGCCCCACCTTTTCTCCACCGACCATCCTGTTCATCCGGCAGAAAACAACGTCGGCACCCGTATTCTGGAGCGTCGCCAGCTGCTTTTCAAGCTTATCCTGATGCCAGATGTCATCGCTGTCCTGAAACGCGATATAGGCGCCCCGGGCATGCGCAATGCCGTTATTCCGTGCCGCACAGGCGCCCGCATTTTCTTGACGCACATAAACAATCCGGCTATCGCTAAAACGCCCTACAACCTCGGCAGTATTGTCAGACGAACCGTCATCGACAATGATGAGTTCAATATCCTTGTAAGTTTGGCCAAGAATGCTTTCAATGGCCCTAGGCAAGATATGCGCCCTGTTATAGGACGGAAGAACAACCGAAATCATTCCACCTCCACATTATAGCGGTCACAGATTGCACGATACATATTTTCGCTATAGCACGTCCCTGTAATTGACGGATCCTCGAACAAGTCGTTCAGCAGATTCGTCGGAGCCATGTCCCCCGACTCCATCAATCCGACAAGTTCGTCCACAGACTTCGCACGTTCCTTTACAACGCGGCCGTACGCATCGTTCAACGAGGAATACGACAGGTAATCTTCTTCGTCAGGCACAAAGAACACGACGGGACGCTTTAACAGGGCGTAATCGACGCAGCAACTGGAATAATCTGTCACGAGGCAGTCGGCGGCCATAAGCAAATGCTGGACCGATTTCACATTTTTGTCACCAAGGACACGGAAATGCGGATTGGAGGAATCCATCTTGAACGAAGTCAGCGGATGAAGTTTCACCAGGAAAAGGATGTTATGCGTTTCCAAAAAGTCGTTGAACTTTTTGCTTGCCGCCAATTCATCAAGGATATCCTTGACCATATCACGGCGGGTATTCGGGCTTACGCGATACGTAGGCATGTAAAGGACGACCTTTGAAAAAACGTCGACATCGACATCCGACAGCAAATCCCTTTTCTGTATTCCCGAAAAGAACAAATCGTTACGCGGTTGCCCCGTAATGACAATGGAATCGCGTTTGACACCGAACTGTTCCATAGAACGTTCCGCGGTATATTCCGACGTCGCCAGGGAAAGGTCCCTATAGACCCAGTTGAAAAAGCGATCTACCGTCTTTTTCAACAGGAGCTTTTTGCCATGATAGTTTTCATTGTAGATTTTCTTGAATCCACCTACGCCATGCCATAGCGAAACGACCTTGGCCCCACCCACTAAAGGGATTCTTCCAAAATCTTCAAGTCCATTCGTCATGATGGCAACGCCGCAACGTAGCGCCACGGCAATCCCCCGGAAAGAGGTACTGAGGTATACTTCGTAGCCGAGAGCGCGGACCTGTTTTACAACCGCAGGATTACGCGAAAGCCAAACACAGCGAACCCCCGGATGGTTCTTGTTCACATATTCAAAAAGGAACTTCGCATTGTCATCGTACTTGCTTCCCATCCAGCAGCCAAAAACCCAAATCTTCTTGTTCCGAAAAGGGAGCAGCTTTAAAAGGTGGAAGATAATCCCCACCAAGGGAAGCGAGAATTTGCGCCATTCAAAAATTTTAGACAGGCTCTTCATATCGCGACAAATCAACGGCCTAATTTTACCCGTCCGACACGCTTGTTATTCTTTATCTTGGAGGCACGCCTAGAAATCAAGACGACCATCCACATCGGGAGCAACAGGTAAATCCATTTTTTGACAAAACCAAAAGAGAGGATATCCCTGCGGCAGAATTTTTTCCAGAAATAAGAACCCACCACTTTTTCAAGGACCGGATTTTCGGATCCGGCATCGCGCCAACTTCCCAATCCATTATGCACGCAGACATTGTTGCCGTCAAAGGTGTTGATGGTAAAATATGAATCCGGATAGATTTTCATATCCGCAAATACGAGCGGTTTGCCATCAAAATGGACCAAAGTTCCCTTATAGCCATACATATCCATGAACACCTTGGTAATAATGCACGGCATCGCATTCAAGTCACATTCCCCATTCGGCAAAATGAAATGCCTGTCATGGTAGTATTCAAGACACTTCTTTATAAAAGGGTGCCCCGGTTCAGCACCAATGGCATGGGCCGCAATCTGGTCGGTAAATTCCGTACCGATAAACAGTTTGTTTTCGAGGAACTTGTCAAAATTCCCGTTGACCGTCACGTCAGCATCCAGGTAAATCCCTCCAAACTTGTCAAGCACCCACAAGCGGAAATAGTCCGTCACAAACGCCCATTTCTTTCGGGAATAAGCTTCACGGGCATATAAGAAATCCTGGTAAGGAAAGTTACTCGCGTTCCATTCTACAATTTCATAACCTTCCAAGTGTTCGCGCCAAGACTGCAAACAGCGCAACACCGTTTCGTCTTTCTTTTCGGACATCCAAAGGTAATGTATCTTCTTAGGAATCATCTACACTCTCCACAGCATTCCAAAATATTTACGGGTATTCTTAAAAATGTAAGGAGACAACCAATGCACAAAAATCATCCCCTTCAACAAGAAAGAGGCCAGCCTAGACAAATTCTTCTTGGTATAACGGACTTTCGATATTTCGGACTGGATCATGGAGAAGGAACCATAACGGACGATATCATCAGGGCGCTTGCCCCCTTGAACCAAATGTACAATTTCGGGCCCGTCGATAAGAACCCTTCTTTGTCCCTGCAGGCTCAATCGCCACTGCAAATCTGTTTCTTCAAAATACAGGAAAAAATTTTCGTCAAAGCGGGCGGCCGGAGAATTCTTCATGAACATATCCGCCCCCACCACGTATTCCACGTCACCGATAAAACGTTCATACTTCGGCCTGGGGCGTAATTTTGAATAGTCCATGTGGAGGAACCTCATGACATTCTTGACGCCAAAGGCCGCCAGGTGGTGCGCCATAGCCTTGACCAGCTTGCCCGCCTGCGGAAACTTTCCATGGGATTCCGTCAAGCAGTTGTCCGGGCCCATCAAATTACAACCCAAGACACCCAAGTTCTCTTCCGCATGGCTGTTCCAATAGTCATAAAAGATTTTCAGGGCATTGTTCAGCAGCAGGGTATCGCTATTTAAGTAAAAAATGTATTCGCCGCGAGCCACGTCAAGGCCGCGGTTGTTTCCCGTACCAAATCCCAGATTCGCACGGTTTTCCAACAGCACGACCTGCGGAAACTCTTGCTTCACCATTTCGATGGAACCGTCTTCGGACCCATTGTCCGATACGATGACTTCAAAGGAAACGCCTTCGGTCTTTTCAAATACAGAACGCAAGCAATTACGCAATAGCTCGCGCGTATTGTAATTCACGATAATGACGGAGATTCCAACCGTAGAACTCATCCTTCAACGGCCTCCTCATCCGGCTCTTGTCCACTCAATTTTTTGAAATATGCGCTATATTCCTCTTCCAAGTCTTCACGACGTTCCAACTTGCTTTGGATATGGCCAATGCAGAACCAATAGAGGAACGGCTGCAGGGTACCCAGCTCCCACACGGCGGCGCCAATCATCGCCACCAGGCAGAAGCAAAGGGTGCAGACTTCAAAGAAGGCGTACTTGAAAATGCGCAAGCCGGAAATAATCGCGTGAACACAAATAATCAAAAGCATCACAAGTCCCAAGAAGCCTAACTCGGCAGGTACTCGAATATAATCACTGTCTGGAATACCGATATAGCCTTCTTCAACCGCACCGTGTCCATAGCGGCCCAACCCGCTTCCAAAGACATTCAGACGATCAATAAACTGGTCAAACAGAGCAAATCGGTCTCCCACGATACTTCCGTCATAATTGACCGAACGGTTCAAGACGTATTCGACAAAATCGACATCAAGGTAGTTCATGGCAATGAGGAAGATTCCCGTACCCAAGGCGCCGGCACATATCCACAGGGAATAGAGCAGCTTGCACGACGGCAACCTCTTGATTGTCGCATACACCGTAAGAACCACAAAGAACAAGACGCAGAAGGCTATCGATACGCGCTGTTGGGCAAAGAACAGGCAGAAAAAGCTCAAGGCGAAACAGGCCAGGTCAAACTTCTTGTAGACATCGTCTATCACAATTTTCTTTGCAGAATACATGAACAGGAATAGCGACGAATAGCCAATAAAATAGGAATGGGGCCAAAAAGACGACATTCGCGTAAATTCGTACAGCAACTTACCCGACAAGGCATTCACGTCGGAATCAAAGTTACTCCAAATCACGTTGGCCTTGTAGCTCACATAAAAGTCCGGCAGGAAGAAGTAGAAATAAACGCCGCACATCATGGCGAAGAAAAGCGGGGCCCGGCTGTTTTCAAAGAAATCATCCATTTTAAACTTTTCACTTCGCGCAATAAAATAAAACAGCATCGGCACTATCTGCGAACGGATGCCCAAATAATACAACCTCATGGAATAGGCGTATTCCACGAAAAAGTAGCTACCCAGACTGTACAAAAGGAGGGCAAATACAAGACCGTCCTTCTTTGCCCAGCGAATAGAGGAACAGCTGATTGCGGCTGCAATGATAACGATTGGAATAAGGGCCGACGAGACGTCCCTCATGCCAAGCATCAAGCTCGCTGCTATAGCAACAAGGAACCAATAGTAATACTTGACAATGTTGACGACCAGCTTTTCCAAAAGTTCAATTCCTTGGAAACTACTTTTGATTCCTATACTTCCAAAGCAACTTTAACAGGCGCCAATCTCTTAAGACATACCTCTTAAACATGCGTAGCGGCTCTTGCCACATGCGATAAAGCCATTCCAGGCCATGGTCAGACATCCACCTAGGAGCACGCTTCACGAGGCCCGCAGCAAAATCAAGGCTGGCACCGATTCCGATACAAATCGGGACGTTCAGTTCTTCCTTGTACTTGCTGATAAAGAGTTCCTGCTTGGGGCAACCCAGCGCGACCGCCAATATATCCGGTTTCGCCGCCTTGATCTGATCCACGACCTTTTTCACCTTCTCGGGATCATTCTCGAAGTTATATTCGGGAGACAGGCAACCTACAATCTGCAAGCCATCATACTGCTGCTGCATATTCTTGGCAGCCTTTTCGGCAACGCCCTCGGCAGCACCCAGGAAAAAGACCTTGTACCCTTTTCTTGCTGACAATTCGCATAATTTCGGCAAATAATCAGAACCGGAAATTTTTTCCTTGATTTGCCCGCCATAATACTTCGACAACCAGATGATTGGCATACCATCAGCCAAGACAAGGTCTGCCTTGCTATACGCTTCCCGCAAATCCTGATCTAATTCCAGAAGAACCAGGTGGTCTACATTAGGGGTTACAATAAACGAACATTGTCTTTTCTGGATCAGTTCATCTGCAGCGGAAATAGCCTCATCCATCGTGAGGCTATCAATAGTCACGTTCAGAAAATGAACTTTCGACATTACGGGTTTCCTTTACTCCGCTTTTCCCTTGCCGATGCTGGACACTTCGAAACCGATCTTGCGGAGGGCGTCGGCATCCAAAATATTGCGGCCGTCGAACACGAAGGCAGGCTTCGCCATACCGTCATAGATGCGCTTCCAGTCGAGTTCGGCAAAGCACTTCCATTCGGTGCAGACCACCACAGCGTGAGCACCTTCGGCAGCCTTGTACGGGTCTTCTTCGAACTGGACCTGGTCAAGCACGTCCTTCAAGTCGCGCTTGGCATCGGGAATAGCCTTCGGGTCGGTCACGACCGGCTGTGCATGTTCGGCAAGCAAGTCGCGGACCACGAGGTTCGCCGGGCTTTCGCGGGTATCGCCAGTGTTTGCCTTGAAGGCGAAACCGAACACGGCAATTTTCTTGCTCGCAATCGTATTGAACATCGTTTCGAGCATGCGGTCCACCACGCGGTGGGTCTGCCACTCGTTGATTTTCACAACGCTTTCCCAGTAGGCGGCGACTTCGGGGAGTCCATAATAACCGCACAGGTACACGAGGTTCAGAATGTCTTTCTTGAAACAGCTACCGCCAAAGCCGATGGAGGCCTTGAGGAACTTCGGGCCGATGCGGCGGTCCTTGCCCATCACGTAGGCGACTTCGTCCACGTCGGCACCGGTCTTTTCGCAGAGGGCGCTGATGGAGTTGATGGAGCTGATGCGCTGTGCCAGGAAGGCGTTCGCGGTGAGCTTCGTCAGTTCGGAACTCCAGAGGTTCGTCGTGAGAATGCGGTCACGCGGCACCCAGTGGGCATAGACGTCCACCAGCTTCTGGCAGGCGGCAAGGCCCGATTCTGTCTGATGGGAGCCGATGAGCACTCGATCGGGCTCAAACAGGTCGTTGATGGCGGTACCTTCGGCGAGGAACTCGGGATTAGAGAGCACTTCGAAGTGCAGTCCCTTGTCGTTGGAATTCAAGATGCGTTCCATTGCGGCAGCGGTACGAACAGGGAGAGTCGACTTCTCGACGATAATCTTGCCTTCGTCGGCAATTTCAAGGATATTGCGTGCCGTCTTTTCCCAGTACTGCAAGTCGGAAGCCTTGCCGGCGCCATGGCCGAAAGTCTTGGTCGGGGTGTTCACAGAAACGAAGATGATGTCCGCTTCCTTGATGGCAGCCGGAATATCCGTGCTGAAGAACAAGTTGCGGCCACGGGCGCGCTTGACCACGTCATCGAGGCCAGGTTCAAAAATCGGAAGGTTGTCGCTATTCCAAGCATCGATACGGGCCTGGTTGATATCGACTACGGTCACTTTCACATCGGGGCACTTGTCGGCGATAACAGTCATAGTGGGGCCACCGACGTAGCCTGCACCAATACAAAGAATCTTGGTATTGAAACTCATAGTATTCACAATTTAGCAAAAAGCGTTTTTTACGCCCACGCCACAGAGGGATACTAGGCCTTTTTACGCCGCGGCCTACGCACGATGAACAGGCAAGCGCCAATAAGCACCAGCGCGACCGAAATGGCCTTGCCCATGGGGAAGGCTTCCGCAAAAACGAGGGCTCCCGCCAGGGTCGGCACAGCGGCCCCAACAGCGGCGCTGAACGGGATGATGAACAGCGCACGCCCGCGCGAAAAGGAAATCTGCGAATAGAGGAAGGCGATTCCGTAGGTCGCGATGTACCCGAGCGTCCTGAAATCGAGCAAGAGGTTTGCCACGGAAGACCATTCGATATGGTCCAAGTCAAAATCCATGGCGAGGCTCTTGTAGAACGCCGCCGAAAGCCCGAAGCCCACGCCCATGATAAGCGAATCCACCATCTCGCGGTCCTTGACGCACAGGTGCGCGAAAAGCGTCGCCAAGGAGAGTCCGCCCGCATACGCCCATAGCATTCCCACGTTCTGCACCGCGGTCGATTCGCCGAGATTCTCGACGGAATACAAGAGGCCCGCCACCACAAAACAGATGGCCACGACAATACGTCTGGTCAGGGCTTCCTTGAGGATGCAGAATCCCATCAACGCGGTCAGCACCGGGTTCAAGACCATCATGGGCTGCACTTGCGAAAGGTCGTAACGCGCCATGGCGATATAGTACCCGACAGTCGCCAATCCCGAGCAGCAAATGCCGAGCCACCAGAATTTATTCGTAATCACGCCCTTAAAGAACGCCCAAGGGCGGGAAGTTCCGCCGGTGCGCTTGCCGACCGTCGACACGCCGGACTTTTCCAGGATGTTTCCGCAGGCGAAAAGGAACGCCGGACCGATTGTGAGCATTAGGAATAACATGCTGGTAATATAGTTACTAGTTACTAGTTACTAGTTCCGAGTTGGCAGGATAAGACCGTCTGTTTTTAGGATTAGAACGCATTGGTTTCATTAAGGATCTAAGCATCCTACTTATTTCATCTAAAAGAGAAATCAACGGCTCTAAATCCTGTTTTTTCAAATAGCCTGTGTTCAAGCAGAGCAAAAGTTGCGTTTCCAGCTCGGCTGCAGACCCCTTGGCAATTCTCAAAAAATATGTCATTTCTGATTTTGACTCTCTAGCACAACCTTCCGCTATATTTGATGGTATTGAAACTACAGAACGACGTATTTGGTCAGATAAAGCATACAGTTCTTCTTTTGGCAAAAGCTTCACTACCACATATACCTTTTTGGCCAGTTCCATTGATTTTTGCCAAACAATCAAATCTTGATAATTCGAAACAGCCATACCCTATATCCTAGTAACTAGTAACTCAGAACTACTAACTCTATTCCTAATTCCGAATTACAGCCCATCATAGATTTCTTGATAGATCCAGTAATTCCCCATGACACGCTTGACGTAGTCGCGGGTTTCCCAATAGCTGATTTCTTCGGCGCGGACATCCCAAGGTTTGCCCTCACCGGCAGCCTGCCAGCGCTTGGTGGGCTTGGGGCCTGCATTGTAGTTACCGAGAACGTACATGTAGTCATCGCTGTATTCCGCCTTCAAGTCCACCAAATAGCGGATACCCAGGCGGATATTCATGTACGGATTAAACAGCATCTGCGGATCAAACCATTCGGCAATATTTTCCTTGCCGGCGAGCATCTTGCCGGTAGCGGGCATAATCTGCAAGAGTCCACACGCTCCCACGGGCGAAGAAATCAGGAAGTTGAAAATCGATTCCTGGCGCATCACGCTGTACACGAAGAACGGATCGATGCGGTCGCCGGAATGGAACTTGACCTGTTCGGTAAACGGAATCGGGTACAGGTAATGCAGCACCGAAATCGGAGGCGACATAAGGCGACGACGGTCGATGTTGTTCTGGAACTGGCGCGCCAGGCGGTAGCCGGCAGACGTCTCGCCCACCTCGTAGAAAAGCATGCCGTATTCGTACAGGAAATCTAGGCGCCTGAAGTTCTTCTTGCGGGCTTCGTCATAAAGCGCAAAGGCTTCGTCAGTAAAGCCGTACAGGAACAGCTCGCGAATGCGCTTGTAGCGCCGCGGGTTGTACGTCGTATCCGGCACCCCGACCTTCTGGCTGGCACGGATCCACGCAAGCGTCTCTTCGGGAGACATGGCCACACCATGCGCGAAAGGAACCTGCTTGGCATCCATCAGCTTGTTATCGACAAGCTTGGTACGGGAGCGGTGCGCGTAATAAGCCAGCGGGAAATCGCGGATGCAGTCCAGATACGCTTCTCGGGCCAAGGAATCTTTGCCGAGCTTCAGGTAGGCATCGCCCAGGAACATACGGGCGCCACTACCGCTCCACAGGAACGGATCTTTTGTTGCATCAATAAAGGCGGCCACGGCCTCGTTCCATTTTTCCTGCTTGAAATAGATAAAGCCGATGCGGAACTTGGCCCATTGCCTCTTGATGTTGTTCTTGAACTTCTTGTCGGCAAGAGTCCTGAAGCAGACGATAGCGCTGTCGTACTGTTCTTTCTGTTCGTATTCAAAACCGCGGACCCACAGATTGTTGGCGTTTTCCTTGCTGTAGCGGTTCACTTCCTGCAACAGCGAGTCCATCGTCTTGATTTCTTTCACATACTTCTTCGCATCATTGCGGTAAAGGCGGAGCGTCGACTGCATCCACAGCGGGCGCGCCTCGACCGAATCGAGGAGGAACTTGAACTGCGCAATCGATTCCTTTTCGCGTTTCAGGGAACGCAGCACCACCGCGCGCTTTTCCCAAAGCATAATGCGTGTTGCCATATCGAGCGTACTCGGCGGGAGGAGTTTCTGCAGGGAATCTTCCGGAGGCGGGAGCGCCGTCTCCGGCTTTTTCGCCACCTGCAGGGAATCCAGAATGCGGATGGAATCAAGCAAAGCGAGGCAGTTGTCGATTTCATCTTTCGCGCAAGCCATCTTGGCATAAGCGACCTTTTCGGTCAGGCTCTCCGGGGCGCCCTTCACCTTGCGAAGCCTGCGGATTGCCGCAAAGGCGGAATCCTTGTACGCCGTAGCGCTCGTGAGCAACTGCATGTACAGGCGTTTCGCCTGCTTCAACTGTTTGAACTGTTCCAGGTATTCCGCATAGCGGTACTTGAGTGCCGCAGCATCGTCTCCCTTCGGGTACTTTTCCAAAAACGCCTTCAGCGAATCCGCATGCGCATGGTCCGTAAGCGTCGAATCCGCCATGGCGGCCTCTATACGCATACGTGACGCCGACTTGTCGAACGCGGCATCGGTCGCAAACCTCGTCCCGAGTTCCAGAGTCTTGCGCATCTTCACGAAATCGCCCTGCATAAAGCGGGCCTTCGCCATACGCAAGATGACGCTCTTTTCCAAAACAGAATCTCTCGAACGGAGAGAATCGTATGCCGCATAGGCGCTATCCCACGATTCCGAATAGAAATACGCTGCCGCCACCGCAAAGTCGCGGATGTTCTTCGGGAGCGTCGAATCGGCGGCCGCCTTACGGGAACGTTCCGCACGCACCACCAAGTTCTGGAAATGCGCCGACGGGATCTTTTCCAATTCTTCATACGGGTCCGGAGGGGTCAGCGGCATTGTCGCGATAAGGCTGTCCGTCACCATCGCCGGAACAACATCCAAGGAACCCGCCCAAGAATTACAAACAAGTACGGAGATAAATAGTACCGATAAAAACCGCATAAACCTAACTCTGTTTTTCGCTGTCATCACCCAGCAAACTAGATATTCCCAGGTCCTTAATTGCCTGCGCGTACCGTGCTTTCAAATAGGCATTGACAGCTTCCGCATCGTCCATCTTGAGAACGGTCAAGGCCGTCTCGCGGACATCTTCAAAGTTCATCGATCGAATAATCTTCTTCGTCGCCATCACGCTCCAAGGCGTCATGGAAAGTTCATCTACGCCAAGCCCCACCAGCAACAAGACGCTGAACGGGTCCGAACCCATTTCACCGCAAACCGCCACGGGAATTCCCTGCCGGTGCGCGGCCATCACCGTCTGGTAAATCATGCTGAGCACGGCCGGATGGTGCGGCTGGAACATATCGGTAATGAGCTCGTTGGTACGGTCCACCGCCAACGTAAACTGAATCAAGTCGTTCGTTCCGATGCTGAAGAAATCGACTTCCTTGGCGAGCTTGTCCACCTGCATCACTGCGGCAGGCACTTCAATCATGACGCCGACCTTCACGGGAGCGATATCATCGCCCTGCAAGATAAGTTCCTCGCGGCAACGCTCAATGAGCGCCTTCGCCTTGCGGAGTTCCGCAAGTCCCGAAATCATCGGCAGCAAAATACGCAGGTTCCCCTTCGTATTCGCTAAAAGCAAGGCGCGGAGCTGCGTGCAAAAAATCTCTTCGCGGTCCAGGCAAACGCGGATGCTTCGCCATCCCATAAAGGGGTTCGCCTCGTTCGACGCCGTAATACCGGAAACCAGTTTGTCTCCGCCGGCATCAAGCGTACGGATGGTCACCGGGCACGGCGCCATCGTTTCAAGAATTTGTCTGTAAGCTTCCCGCTGTTCTTCTTCGCTTGGAGGATCCTTACGGAAGAAGAGGAATTCCGAACGGTACAGGCCAATGCCTGTCGCACCGAAGTCCATGACCTTCTCGGATTCGGTCGGCAATTCGATATTCGCATGCAAGGTGATATACTTGCCATCGCGCGTCATCGGTTCCAGACGGCGCATCGTGAACAATTCACGGCGTTGGCGTTCGAACACTTCCTGGCGTTCATGGAACCGGCGGATATCATCTTCGTTCGGGTTCACGATGACCATGCCACCCGAACCGTCCACAATCAACGTATCTTCGGGCTTGATCAAGGCCGCGATATTGCGAAGGCCCGACACGGCCGGAATCTGCAGCGAGCGCGCCAGAATGGCCACATGGCTGGTTCGGCCACCCGTATCCATGGCAAGAGCGCTTGCCTGGCCCGGCTTGACAGACATCAAGAAACTCGGCAAGAACTCGTGCGCCACGAGGACGGCTCCGGCCTCGGTACCGACATCCTCAAGTACCGGTCCGGAATCTTCCATCGCCCCCATGAGGCGGTTGTACAAATCGCGCAAGTCCGCCGCCTTGTCGCGCATGGCCGGTGAATCGATCTTTTCGAACTTGTCGATGTAATTTCCCAGCACCACATGTACGGCCCAGCGGGCATTCTTGTGGTCCTTCTTGATCATGTCCCGGATTCCGCCCACGAGGCCGGGGTCCTGGAGGATCATCAAATGGGATGCAAAAATCAAGCTGTCACGGAGACCTGTGCGATTTTCCGAGATTTCCTTGATCTTGTTGATTTCAGCGACGGTCTTGTTCACCGCCTTCAAGAAGAGCTGTTCTTCAGCAGCAATACGGCTTTCGGGGAGGGACTCCTCAACAACAGAAATTTCCCGGTTTACAACCGGGAACGCCTTCCCCATGGCAAAGCCGGGAGAGGCCGGAACGCCAACCAGTACGGTACGTTCAGCCTGGCTCTTCGTTGAACTTGTCATTGAAAAGCTTTTCCAACTTCTGGACGACTTCTTCTTCGTCCTCGCCGTCCACTTCGAACTTCACTTCGGAACCCAGCGGAATGGCAAGCATCATCACATTCAAGATACTCTTGGCATTCGCCTTAGACCCCTCATAAACAATGGAGACATCACTCTTGGCCGGGCCGGTGATATCCACAATCATCCCAGCAGGCCGAGCATGAATACCCAGTTTGTTAGTGACTGTAAGCGTTTTCGCTATCATTCTATCCTCAGAAAAAGTCCACGTTCACGTCAAGGCCGTCATGGAGAATCACCCTGAAGAGGCTATCCGCAGAATGGACGGTCTTCACCAGCTCGTCGTGCAAAGTCTTGTCGTTCAGGAGCGTCCCGACCGTATTGTCCGTAGACTGCACCCTGGCAATCAGTTCATCCAGATGCTTCGTGACCCCTTCCAGGTCCGCAATAAGGCCGTTCGCATTTTCCATGACCTTGTCGGCACCGGCAAAGAGGTTGTCCATCGGCGGCTTCACGTTATCCACCAGTTCGCCGACCTTGATCGTCACTTCGTTCAAGCCGGCAAGGCTCTTCTTGAGCTGCGGGTCGGTAGAATTCACAAGGCTCATCAGGCGGTCTTCCAAGTTTTCCGCCTTCACGAGCAACGTATTAAACCTCTGCTGGAAGTCCGGACTGGCGATAGTCCCGTTCAGGGCGGCCTTCACCGATTCGAGAAGCACCTTCGTGCTGTCGCAGACTTCACCCGCGAGGCCCAAGGCTTCTGCAATACCGGCATCGAACTGACCGTCGATGGTATCACCCGGAGTAAAATATTCATTGAGGTCGCCCAGAATCATACCGATCTGGCGTTCACCCATGATACCGATGTTCTGCACGCGGATTTCCGAATCCTTCGGGATTTTCACATCGGTACGGAGGCGAACCGTCACCACGACGCGGTGGCCGGCCAGCTCGATCTTTTCCACCTTGCCCAGCTTGACACCGTTCACCTTGACGGGGTCATCCAGCACCAGCGTGCTCACCTGGGTAAAGCGCAAATAAAAATGATTGAATGTTTCGCGAGGATCTTTCTCATTCAGGAAAAACACTCCAAATACCAGAATGACGATGGCCAGAAGGACTACCAAGCCAACAGAAAAGTATAGTGCCGAATTCTTTTTCATTCTAATACCAAATTAGCATATTCACGAAAAATCACCGGATTGCCAAATAAAAAAAACACGATTTAAAGGCCAATTTGGCCTTTTTACTCCTCTATCCTGACAATCGGGCTATTGTTTTCGATCCCGTTCACGTGACGGTCGAGCCAATCGCGCAAGAGCGCGTCCCTTTCGGCAGGGGGAAGTTCAAACTTTTCACGGCCTTCCTTCTGCATATAAACGTCGAGGTACGTCATCAGCACGCCACCGGCCACGGAGACGTTCATGGATTCCGTAATGCCGTACTGCGGCAGCTTGAATTCGTAGTCGGCATGGGCAAGCGTATCCGGGTGGTTCCCGTGGAACTCGCTCCCGAGATAGAAAGCGGTAGGCTGGCTCAAGTCGAGGTCCAGCACCGAATTCGTGGTGTTCGTACTCGCGACAGCAATCTTGTAGCCCTTGGCGCGGAGCTTTTCCATGCAGAGCATCCTCTTCTTGTACAAGTACAGGCTCATCCACTTGTAGCTGCCCTTCAAGATAGACTTGTTCACGCTGTAGGCATTATCTTCTTCGATGATATGCACATCCTGCAGGCCGAACACTTCCGCCGTACGGATAACGGCGGAGATGTTATGCGGGTCGAACAGGTCTTCCAGCACCATGCAGAAATGACGCGTACGGCGGCTGACCACCTGAGTGAGCAATTCCTGGCGGCGTTCGGTAACGCGCGCAAGCAGGGATTCCAAAGTATCTTCCTTACTCATTTTACCATCCTCGGTTCTTCAAGCTTTAGCGGGGCGGGCGCCTCACGCTTTTTTTGTCTTTCCTTACGGAGCCTTTCATAGTCCCCGAGTTTCCAGGGCGCTCCGTTTACCACATTTTCAAAGTCGATGACGTACTGCACGTTCTCTTGGGACTTGAGGGCCGCACTCTTGAGCATCGGCTCCTTGTCGCCACTGAAATACTTCCCCGACGCCTTCTTGATATCGTTCACGATATCATCGATTTTCTCGTTCACCACCTTCTTGAAAACGTTCATCTGCATGATGGAATTCAAGATGGAATTGGCCGGGAAGACAACCGCCGTTAGTTTATACCTAAGTTCTTTCTTGGAAACTTCGTCCATGTCCAAGAAGGCAATCGCAGAACCGTGCAAAGACCAGCGCAGGACCTTCGCATGTCCATACCCGAAGAACAAGTTCCTAAGCCCAAGCTTTTGCCCGGCACTATCCTGCAGCGCCCAGTAGAACTCGCCCGAAAGGCTACGCCCGTTACTACCGTTAAAAAGGCGGTGATTCCGGCTCGTATATTCCAGTGTATAGTTCGTCCCCAAGTACGCGTTGATGAGCTGTGCCGTAAAGGGCATGTTGTCGAAAAGGTAACTGATGACATCGGCACCGAGCGGCAGCGTCCCCTTGTTCACGTAGATAGCGCGGTAAGGGCGGCCTATGCGCGCAAAGATTTCCGTCGCCATCGGCTGGCGTAAATCGGCCGGGAAACCGCGCTTTACGATTTCGCGGTAGACGCCGCAATAATCGTCGTTGTACTTGACCTTCGGCCAGGGCTTGAGATCTGCTTCCGTGCAGAAGTCGTAACGGATGCCGAGGCACTTGTTTACACCGGAACAAAGGCTGCGGACATCATCTTCCTTGTCCGCCAACTGCGAAAGCACCAGGGCACGCATCCGCGCCTTGGCGACAGAATCCTGGTGGGCCGCCATCTGCTCGGCCTTGGAACGCGATTCGGGAGTCGCGGCATAAACCTTTCCGCAGGCAAATACAGCGAAGAGCATCGCAAAGACTAGCCCCCCTATGTACAGCCTTCCCATACGCATCTTAAGATTACCTGAAGTCCAGGCTGTCCAGCGGGACAACCGTAAACGGGCCCAACTTTTCCAACTTGGCGACCGGTCCGACTACGGAGATCGTCATCTTGGACTTGTCAAAATACTTGGCGACCATCGCCTTCACCTGCTCTGCCGTCACCGCATTGACCTCGTTCACGAAATCCACATAGTGGCTCTGCTTTTTCCCGAGGAGTTCGTCCTTCGCGAAAATCTGGGCCACGGCGTCGGGAGAATCAAACAGGCTGGGCAAACTTTCCACAATCGCTTTTTTCGCCTGTTCCAGTTCTTCGGGAGTGGGGCCGTCCTTCGCAAGCTTCTCCACTTCCTCGAAGATGAGCTTTAGCGCATAGTCGGCAGATTCGACCTTCGTCTGCAGCGCAATCGTCGTCATCGCCGTATCGCGGTAATCGTTGCCCGCGGTACTGTAAATGCTGTAAGCGAGGCCTTCGTCACTGCGCACGCGGTTCATGAGCCTGCTCGTAAAGCTTCCGCCACCGAGGATAAAGCTCGCCACCGCGGTCGGGTAGTAATCCGGATGCGGACGCCTGACAAACGGCTGGCTCATCGAGATGTTCGCCTGGGAAATATCCTTGTCCACGACATAGATTCCGGGCTTCCTGATAAACGAGAGCGGTTGCGGCACAGGCTTCGCCGCCTTGGGCGCCGGGACCTTCCAGCCCGCAAAGAATTCCTTCAGTTGCGTCACTGCGGAATCGCGGTCCACGTCACCGGAAAGCGCAAACACGATACGGCCCGAGGAATAGACGCCTTCGGCAAGGCGCTTCACGTCGGCCACAGAAACCTTCTTGTACTCGTCGGCGGTGGCGTCCCAAAGCCTTGCGTTCGGTGCGTAGTTCACCTTCGACTTGAGGGCTGACAAAACCTTCGCCGGAGTATCGTAACGGCGTTCATAGGCCGTGACGTAATTCGCCTTCATAATCTCGAGCTGGTCCTTGTCGAACGCAGGGGCGGTCAAGACCTTCTTCGCAAGCTCGAGCATCGACGTATAATCCTTCGACAGGCAGTTGATGCCGAACGAAGCGAGGAACGTCCCCGCACTTGTCGAAAGCGAGGCACTAATAAATTCGAGGGAATCATCCAAGGCGTTCGCGGTCATTCCCCCGCCGGCGCCACGGCGGAACATCGAGCCGACCATCTCGGAGGCCGCTTCGTCCTTCACCGTCGCAGGGAGGTTCGATTCTTCGAAAAAGACCGTCAAGTGCACCAGCGGCAAACTGCGGTCACTCACGACGTAGCCCGAAATTCCATCCGCAATTTGCACGCGGTAGTCCGCAGGAATCGGCGCCACATAGCGGAACTCGGGGAACACGACATCCTTGTAGCTTGCAGGGACCGACGGCGCCTCGGCAACAGGCTTTGCGGCAGGTTCTGCCACAGGTACGGGCTGAGCGGCAGTTTCCGTTTCCGGAACCGGCGCAGACGAACAGGCGGCAAGCATGCCACCCAAGAGGATAGGTAATAATTCGCGAACGTTAGGCATTTTAGGGAAATATAGATATTATAGGGACTGCCAGGAAAGCCGTACACTCCAATTTGGAATAGCGACAGCAAAAAAATTTTGCCCCGATACCGAAAAAAGCCCTATATTGTCTATAGAGCCTTTCCGGTGGATTATTACGCGGCATCGCACGGCGAGCCGACCGTCTCCAAGAGAGACACACCCACCCGAAAGGCTTTTTTTATTGCCTACGAGAACCTTCCGATCATATTCTTACGGCGGCGGCCACGTTCCGACACAACCGCTTCCACCAGGAACAGCAGCGCTGCAAGCGCAAGGAAAATCTGGTAGCGGTCCTGGTAATTTTCCATACGGTCACTCGCGTGTTCCTTCTTCTCGAGGCCCGCGATTTCGGTCAACACCTTCTGCAGCTGGAATTCGCCCGGGCTCGCGTAGAAATACAGCGCGCCAGTCACACTCGCGATTTCTTGCAAGGTTCCTTCTTCCAGGCGCGTCGTCACGATATTGCCCTGCATATCTTTCTTGTAGGCGACTTCTCCGTTACGCGTCTTTACCGGAATAGGCACGCCTTCGCGCGAACCGATGCCCACCGTATAGATGCGGATTCCCATCTCGGCAGCTTCCTTCGCGGCATTCACGGCGGCATCTTCAAGTTCTTCACCGTCACTCATCAATACCATCACGGAATACTGCCCGGCGCCTCCGGAATTCTTGAACAGGCTCATTCCCTTGCGGATAGCCTGCTCCAAGTTCGTTCCCGGCATGAGCCAGCCCGGATTCAGTTCCCGGAGCATCATCTGGACGGTCCCGTAATCGAGTGTGAGCGGCACCATCACCTGGGCTTCGCCACTAAAGGCGACAAGGCCGACGCGGTCACCGGTAAGGCTTTCGAGGAACGCCGAAATTTCGTGGCGGCTACGTACGAGCCTGTTCGGCTTCACGTCTTCGGCCAGCATCGAAAGCGA